>JBMLRK010000418.1:0-6253 GCA_049241065.1 Spirosomataceae bacterium | reverse complement strand
TAAACCATCTGAAGCCCTAAAAAACAAAAAAGCAGGCGAAAACCTGCTCTTCCAACTATCTTCAAGTCGAACGATAAACCATAAAAGAAACCATAAAAGCCGACCGCCAGACTAGCCGTCCGCCATGCCTTCATGGTTTGGCTTGCAGCCACCACGAAGGCTTAGTTATTGGTGGCTGGTGTTTTCATTGTTTTAGTTTGTCAAATGCCTTATTTTATTTGTTCTTGAATTTGACTTCAACATTCGGATTTAATGTTGTTAGGTTTTCAATAAACTCTTTTTTCTTTTTTGGCGAAATTATAACTGTGTCAAATTTCCCATAGTTTATTTCAAGTCTGTCAAGCGAAGTTGCAGGCGAACTCAACAGATTATTTGTTTCAGTAATTTTCTTTATAGTTTTAATGTCGATAGTTTTATTGAACAGAAAACCGCATTTTATTCTCAGTTCGTCACTTTCTATCGTATATTTTGTTGTCAAAAACATATGCACAACAAAAAGGATTGTTGGCAAAAGAATTAAAATGCCTATCCAACTTGGCTCTTCATTCAAGGTCAAAAATAAAACTGTCCCGAATATTAACACAAGTGGTATTACTAATTCAAGTCCGATTTTTGAGTTATATACTTTCTTCATTTCCGAATGTTTTTTTGTTTATAGGTTTGTCGTTCTGCCAGGTTATTAAATTATCTATGTCCTGCGTTACTTCGTTTGTTCATTATTTTCGGTACTTCCTTTGTAGGGTCGTCTGTAACACTTGCCACCAACGAGCGTATAACCTCTATAGCCTTTAAATCTAAAATGATTTTTCCTATTTCCCTAACTTTTCTCATTTTTAATCCTGTATAAGTTACTAAACGGTAAAAAGGCATATCAACCATTTTTGCCTTGTTTACTCGATGCCTGTTGATAAACAATAAAAGCCACCAATTCGCTAGGGAGTTGGTGGCTTTTTGTGGTTTTACTAAAGGAATATAATTACAAAATAAATCTTGTTGATAAGAAGTTAGATTCTTGATTTTCAACAATTTGATTTACGATTGCTTTGTTCTCTGGTGTTGCTTTTGTCGCTACTACCGTTCTGATTGAGAACGAGCGTAGGGCTGCTGTTACCGAAAGCGTTCCTTCTGCGGAGTCTTTACGACCTGTGAATGGGAATGCGTCTGGGCCACGCTGACATTGTGCGTTGATGTTTACACGAGAAACTTGGTTTACGGCAACGTCCATCAATTCAGAAATTTGATTTACATCTCTTCCGAAAATAGAAACTTGTTGTCCGTGCGACGATTCGATTAAGTAGTCGATTGGCTCTTGAATATCGTCAAAAGCAACCACTGGAACTACTGGACCGAATTGTTCTTCGTGCCACACTTTCATTTTTGAATTCACAGGGTACAACAAGGCTGGATATACCAACGATTTGCTGCTGTCTCCTCCGCCTTCGTTCATTACTTTAGCTCCATGAAGTTTCGCATCTTCAATAAGTTCTTTCAAGTAAGCTGGCTTGTTTGGTTCTGGAAGTGGCGTAATATTCACCCCTTTGTCCCACATCATACCCAACTTCAACTTAGCGATTTCCTCCGCCATTCTTGTGTTGAAGGTATCTACTAACGAACGGTGAACCCACATCATTTTCAAAGCCGTACAACGTTGTCCGTTGAATGACAATGAACCTAACATACATTCTTTTACGGCTAATTCTAGGTCAGCACTTTCGGTAACGATGGCAGCATTTTTAGCATCTAAGCCTAAAATTGCTCTCAAACGGTTTACTTTCGGGTGCATTTTCTTCAATTTATCCGCTACTTTCGACGAACCGATTAGGGTTAATACGTCGATTTTGCCCGATTCCATCATGCTAGGAATTACCGAGTTTCCACGTCCATAAACGGTGTTGATTACACCCGCAGGGAAAGAAGAACGGAATGCCTCTAACAAGGGATAGTGCAATAACGTACCGTGTTTCGGTGGCTTGAACAAAATGGTATTACCCATGATTAAGGCAGGAATCAAGGTCGTGAAAGTCTCGTTCAATGGGTAGTTGAATGGTCCCATACAAAGAACTACACCTAGCGGAGAACGACGAACTTGCCCGATGATACCTTCTTCAATGATGAAGGTAGATGAGTTACGGTCAATGTCTTTCAACGCACCAATTGTATCATAAATATATTGAACCGTACGGTCAAATTCTTTTTCAGAATCACCCAATGATTTACCGATTTCCCACATCAAAAGTTTTACAACTTCCGAGCGTTTTTGAATCATCTTTTGGGTGAATTTCTCAACGCACTCGATACGTTGAGCTACCGACATCGCTGGCCATTCGCCACGACCATTGTCATAAGCCTTTACTGCTGCGTACAATACCTCCATGCCATCGGTTGCATCGGTGATAGGGTACGAACCAATGCGTTTTTGCTCTAAACCATTGGCCGTTTTTACATATACAGGCGACCAAACATCTTGTGTTTTGCCATGCCACTGACGCATCTCTCCATTCACTAGATATTCACGTTGCTCAATTGTTTCGGTAAGATTGAACTCAACTGGAATATCCGCTTCAGAAGGAAATAAACTTTCTAAATTGGGGGATTTAGTCATTGTTATCTTGATTAATACTATGTTGTTTAGGGATGAGAATATACTATAATACTTCGTGTCTATTCCTGTTATTCGGTATATCCTTCGTTTATTTTTTTCTCTTGGCAAAGTTCAAAAAAAATATAAAAGTTCGTTCTTAAAGGTATTTATTTATTATTTTGTATAATATTATAATTAAATAGTTATATTATTTAGAATACTGGCTTTCCTGCTCTGTGCTGTTTAAGGTGTATCAATTTGATACAATAGTATAAGTAGGAGAATTAAAAAAGGCACATTTCTTCGATGGGAAGGAATGTGCCTTTTTAAGTATAATCTATTATCTTTCGCTTCGATAAGCGGTAATTCTTAGTGAGTCACTTTTGGTTCAAGTTCTTTTGCAGCCGCAATAAAACCTTCTACTTGTGATAAACTAGGAACACGATTTACCAAGTTTTTCTCTGCATTAACTTCTTCCATTTTCTTTTGAAGGTTTTCTGCATTACGAGTTGCCAATTCTTTTACGGTGTCAACACCTGCTGCTTCTAATAAGTCAGATGTTTGTTCTGCTACGCCTTTTACACGGAATAAATCTGCCATATTCACCCAACGAAGAATACGTTTTTCGTCGATGTCAGTTGCTTCTGCTAACTTTTTGCGACCCGATTTCGAAGCACCTGCTTCCAATAAACCTTCCACAGTAGTGATGTCAGCAGTTGCCAATTTAGCCGCATAAGCAGGGCCAATACCTTCGATGTCTAAAATATTATAAGCCATTGTAATAAAAATTAGGTGGACTGCTCCACGTTTAGTAAGAAAAACTAAGAACAAATAAGGGCTTCAATTTATATAAAAAATGGCATTTACACATGATAGTTTACTATTTTTTTAGCAAGAATCGCTAAACACGTATCGGTGTGACTCATTTTTACATCAAAGTAGGCGTATTTACGGGATATTGTCTTCTGAGTTTATTCAATAAAAACTTTTTTTGTGCCGTAAAACTTTCAGGGTGCATGTCGTTAAAGAGTGTTTTTAACTCCTTAAAATAAGCAGGATCTGACCACAAAAATGTTTCTGTATTGATATTTTTCTTCGTGAGATATTCTTCAAAAACCATGAGATTTGCTGTTTTTATTCAAAAATAATGCTTTCGTGCTTCTTCCCCGCAAAAGAGAGGTAAATAAATCCAGCAAGTGCCAAAAATGCGGCTAAATAGTAAGATGTCGCAATATTTTCTATTTTTCCCTGATAAAGTTTCCCTGCGAATAAAGCTCCGATACCAATGCCTGCTTCTAGGGCAATATACATGGTTGCCATGGCACGTCCACGATAATGTTCGTCGGAAAGATCTATCGTCCAAGCGGTAAGTGTTGGCGTATTGAAACCCCATGAAAACCCAAAGAGGATAGAGGCCAAAATGAATGCCCAAAGTTGATGCGATACGCCCAATACAAGCATGGCAAAAGCCAAGAGAATACACGATATTTTCAAGACAGGTACTCGCCCTAATTTGTCGGAACTTTTGGCAAAAAATAACCTAACTACCAAAGATGCAACCGTATAGATACTAAAGAAAATCCCTTTGTTGCTGATACCCAAGAGTTTGGTTTGGTCGGGTACAATGGTTAAAATCACCCCTGATGAGAAAGAAACCAAGAGCATGACCAAAAAGGTAGGAAAAACTTTAGGTTCAAAAACATCTTGCCAGCCAATTTTAAAGAGCTTAAAGCTAAAAGGCTGTTTTTGTGTTTTGGGAAGGGTTTCTTCCATATTTACCAAAATGAGAATCGACAACAAAGCAAAAGCCGAGGAGGTGAAAAATAACACATCTGACGAAAACCATTCGACCAAGTAGCCACCCAAGGTAGGGGAGATGGACATCCCCGTCGCTGTGAAGATGCCCAGCATTCCCTGAGCTTCGCCTCGGCGGTCTTCTGGAATAATATCGGCTACATAAGCAGCAGTGGCAGTGGGCTTAGTCCCCGTTGACATGCCATGTACAAAACGTAGAAAGAGGAACGCTGCTACCGTATGGATAAACGGATAAATCGCTCCGCAAACAAAACAAACAATAGAGCCAAAAGCCATGATGGGAACACGTCCAATGCTGTCGGTGAGTTTGCCAGAAAAGGGTCTTGAAAAGCCTGCTGTTAGGGTAAATAATGAAATAATATAGCCAATATAGGCTTGTCCTCCCATTTTGCTTAGGTAGTCTGGCAGTTCGGGAATCATCATTTGGAAACTAGCGGAGAATAAAAAATTACTGATGCAGAGTAACCAGAATTGGGTTGTATAAATGGATGTTGTTGATTTCATCTTGCAAGTTAATACCTATTTGAGCCAAGGACAAGCCTCGGTGTTAACTTGCAAAACGATGTACAATTTATTGTTTACAAAGTACTAGAATTATACGGGAATGTAGTCTGTTAGTACAAACAGAATTGCATCGTTTGAAAGTGCTTCAAAATCAATTTCTTCAAAATTTTCCAACGCCAATCCATCACGAGCATGGAGAAGGCGGTCTTGTACTTCAAAAGCTCCGTTGATGACAAAGCAAAAAAAGCGAGCATTTGACTGGGTAGGTAGTAATAAGCCTTTTTTTCGTCCGTCATATTTACCAATAAATCCTTGTTGGTTTGCGGTGTTAAAAAGGGGTAATAAACGATTGGTATCTCCTAAATCAAAGGTATTTTGTTGAATAGTAGGGATGAAATTAGAAGTTGTATTACGTACCCAAATTTGTAAGAAATTAATGCTTTCCGTTTCATAAGGATTTCGTAATTGATAATTCACACCCTTTTTTCCAGAAAATACTTGTATTTCTCCTGTTTCAATAAATCCCATTTCTAACTCATTGTTATACTCTAAACCTCCTACAAGCGGAATCAGAATGACATCAAAGTTATCTTCTAAGGTCATATTAAGGGTATGTCCAGCCGTTAAAATATCATCGTTCACTACGAACAAATCGCCAAACGGCTCTCTGTTTTCGGCAATGTACTGACCGAAATTGAAGGTATGATAACTTTGTAAATGAGCCATTTGTGAACAGCCTCGTTGTTCTGCAAGATAAATTTGAGCTTGTGTCATGTGTTAATATTAGGTATGATGTGATAGGAATGAGGTAGTTTTGTGAAAAGTTTAAAGTCAAAAGTTTATGAGTGACTGTCGCTTAGGTAAAAGTTCTAAGCAGTTACTTTATTCTGTAAAATGAAATTTAATAGCATATTATTTTACATGAAATACGTTTAACGCTATACTTCTTACAAATTCCTCGTTAATTTTCTATTAGCCTGCGACTGAAGTCGCAGGCTAATAGAAAATTAAGCACTTACCACAATGGTATGTGTAAGGGCATAACCTGCTGAAACGCTTCCTGAAATTGTTCCGATTTCAGTAGCCTGCGAATCTGCAAATACGTTATCGGATGCGTTATAGGTATAACCCGACATTCCTTTGGTGTAGCCATTCGCCGTTGAAGCATTCACTAAAACAACGGCACTATCGCTTGCTTCGGGGAAACCAATTTGTGTAACCAAGAGCGATTTTCCTGCTGCATTATAAATATGAACGTGAATATGTGTGGCACGGCTTTGATACCACCCTGGGAAAATAGATTGAAACGCAACTTGTCCGTTGGTGTCTGTTACTTGACGACCTCTCAAGAAA
>JBMLRK010000417.1:0-3762 GCA_049241065.1 Spirosomataceae bacterium | reverse complement strand
TACGGCAGTTTAGCAAACGGCTACTTTCGGCCTCTCAGTCATCTCTCCTTAGACAATTCAAATATTTTTCAATACTGTCCTTGTTTTTAGGTGGTGCAAAGGTATGGCTTTTTGAACACAAATGCAAATCTTTTTTCAAGATAGTTTCAATAAATATCAAAATACGTTAAATAAAGCTTTATTTTGAGAAACTAACTGCTGATAAAAAAGTCCTTCATTCTGTACAGAATGAAGGACTTTTAAATGTGATTCCAACAGGATTCGAACCTGTGACCTACTGCTTAGAAGGCAGTTGCTCTATCCAGCTGAGCTATGGAACCTAAATAAAAAAGGATTTTAGTTTACGACTTTAGAAATTTAATCTAAAATCAAAATCTAAAATCCTTTTCTTTTGGTCGGGGTGGCAGGATTCGAACCTACGACCTCCTGCTCCCAAAGCAGGCGCGATACCGGGCTACGCTACACCCCGAATTTTATAACTCCACAAATTTTGTGGCGGAGAGAGAGGGATTCGAACCCTCGGTACCCTTATGAGGTACGGCAGTTTAGCAAACGGCTACTTTCGGCCTCTCAGTCATCTCTCCTTAGACACACTTGGTTCTCTTTCGACACCTTCGTTGTGTTTAGGTTGTGCAAAGGTACGGCGTTTTGAGGTATAATTGCAAATCTTTTTAACAAAAAACCTAAAAAAAAGTTATCAAATTTCGTAACTTATCCATAAATTGCCTATTTTCAATAACTTATAAAATCTTTACAAAATCACTTTTTTTCATCTTTTTTGTCAATATTTCATTTTCACATCTTTTATGAGGTAACTAGTAAGGAAATACGCTGAATTCGCTACTTCATTTTACGACAAAATAAACTCATTCTTACTTTTTACCTTCAAATACAATCCCGAATGTCCAACGGAAATCGTTATTGGCTCTTCCTGGCACGACGATACTTTCATAAGAATTTTCCATGGTCGTTCTTAAACTTAGCTGTTTAGTCAATTGATATTTTAAGATAAAATTACCGTTCCAACGAAAGTTATTTTCTGTAATACTGGGCTGGATAAATAGGATATGTGATAAACTAAATTTACTGTCATTAAAGGAGTATTCTCCCGAAATTCTGGTTGAGTTACGCCAAAGATTACGGTCAGGGAATTTTTCGTTAATGATAAAATCTGTTTTTTCGTATAAGAATACATTCGTCACAGACAAGGTGGTTCGCTCTTTTTTGATTAACCGATAACCAACTCCAGCTCCTCCAATGAAACGGTTTTCAATCTTACGCAGGTTACTTTTTTCAAAAGAAGTAAACGCCAAATAATAGAAGCGTTTTTCGTAAAAAAGATTCGTACGTAAATCAACGAAAAATTCATTTTCAGCTAGTAAACCGTTTTGTTGTCCGTAAATATAAGATGGACTTGTTGCCAATTTGAATACTTTACTAAGTGTCAAATCAAAAGAAGAGGTGAACTGCATTAAAATTCTGCTTACGTTTCCAGAGGTATAAGTTCCATCAGCTCCCATTCGATACTTAAATTTTGAAAAGGATTTATCTTTCTCAACCTCTTCCTCCTCTCCTTCTTCGTCTCCCTCTTCTTCTTCCACATTTTCGCTGGCTGTGCTATCAGCCGCCACCGTTGGGTTCGTAATTACTTGAATGGTATCAGAGGGCGTGTCCTGAGATTTGGCACTAATATAAAAAAAGATAAGGCAGATGGTAAGCAGTTTTCGCATGGTGTGTGATGTTACATTTTTTGTATGAAATGGTACAAATTTAAGTAAAAGCAAACGATAGCCTCTACATCCTCCTCGTAAATTTCAATCTCTTCAAAAGATAAAATTTAGTAGTTGTATTCTCCTATCGCCATAAAAAAATTAGGGGTAAGAGTCTCCATCAGCCTCTCACCCCTAATTTTTAAATTAACCCAAAACTACTTCTCCACTCTAAACCAATCTACATCGACCCATCCAGCGTCGTTGATTTGGGTTTGGCGAGTACAGAAAAGTCCTACTTTTGCTCCTATCCAACGCCCTACTTCTGCGGTGAAAGGTTCGCCTGTTTCGGTAAATGTTTTGCCGTCGGTACTATAACTAAACTGACATTTTGCTCCTTTGCTTACTTTTACACGAAAATAATATGGTACATTTTCTGCTTTTGTCAACACGGTTTCAACCTCCGATTTTCCTTTCTCGGCATCTTTGCAATGGGTAAAAACGAGATAATTACCCTCTTTTTTGCTTTTAAAGGCAATCGAAGCATAACTAAAGCCCATGATGGTTAAGCCTGCTTTTTCATTTTCTAATTTGGGATTGGGTTTAAAAGCCAGTTTTGTCGTTACCGTAAATTCTTCTGCTGGAAATTTCTGCAACAAGACATTCGGGGCTGCCCAAAGGTTTGGAATGCTATCGGTTTTATCCGAAAATAAACGCAACGATCCTTCACTGGTATTCACAAATGCCCAAGTGGCTTTAGGGTTTGCCATCCACTGCCATTGTAAGCCTAAATGTAGGGAATTAAACTCATCGCTGGTTTGAGGCACGGCAATAGGGTATTTCTTCCCTGCACCTACGTTGGGCTTTTTGTAAAGCATTACAGGTTCACCTTTACCATCGTTGTCTTTATCGACACCAATAACTGGCCAATCGTTTTTCCATGTCATAGGCTGTAAATGGACAATACGTCCATACGCTTCTTTATCTTGAAAATGGAAAAACCAATCTTCGCCCGTTTGAGTTGTGACCCATGCTCCTTGATGTGGGCCGTTGACAGGACTACTACCCTGATCCATCACGACTTTTCGCTCATAAGGGCCGTAGATATTTTTGGAACGCAATGCCAACTGCCAACCTGTTGCAACACCTCCTGCTGGAGCAAGAATGTAGTAATAGCCATTACGTTTGTAGATTTTAGGACCTTCGAGCGTTGGGTCTTGCTCATGTCCATCAAACACTAATTTTCCTTCGCTAATGGTTTTTGTCCCTTCGGAATTCATTTCTTTTACGACCAAAATACTTTTGATTCCTGCACGGCTGCCTGCATAAGCGTGTACGAGATAGGTTTTACCATCTTCGTCCCACAAAGGGCAAGGGTCAATCAAGCCTTTGCCACCTTCTACCAAGACAGGTTCAGACCATTTATCGGCAGGATTTTTCGCTTTGATGACATAAATCCCAAAATCAGGGTCGGGATAATAAATATAAAACTCTCCATTATGAAAACGAATGGAAGGAGCCCAAACGCCATTGCCATGTTGAGGTTTTGAGAAATGAGCAAAAGGTGGCTGACGTTTTAGGGCATAATTGATAATTGTCCAGTTTACCATATCTTTTGAATGCAAAATGGGTAAGCCCGGAATGTCCTCAAAACTCGACGCTACCAAATAATAATCGTCTCCTACCCGAATCGCATCTGGGTCAGAATAATCCGCATGGATAAGTGGGTTTTTATACGTCCCATCGCCATTGTCAGGTACCCAAACTTGAGCATAAGAGGAATGAAGGGCTAAAAGAAGCCCCAAAAGACTAAGGTATTTTTTCATCTGAAAATAAGTTGCGTAATTACCGATGTTTAATGAGTAATGTTTAATGCGTAATGGTGAATGCGTAATGATGTGCTTGCCTAAAATTTATTGTAAAGAACTAATAGCGAATCTATTAAATCCAACATTTAAAATTCACAATTCAACATCACTATTTACGCATTCATCATTATTATTTCCCCCATTTAGCAAGCCAAGCAGGGTAATCTGTAGCCAATAATTTGGCA
>JBMLRK010000416.1:0-5165 GCA_049241065.1 Spirosomataceae bacterium | reverse complement strand
GTTGTTCATTAAGGTTTCGGAATAATGCTGTATGACTTCGTTAGAAAAGATTGTTCCATAATAATGCACCGTGCCGTTTTTGGGTAGCAAATTGCGTTGTTCGTTCGTAAATAAATCCATTGTTTATACCGTTGTTGATGCGTCTAATTGTGCTGCCTCCCAGCCAATGATGGCCGTTTTTCGGGTTGTTCCCCACATATAACCGCCTAAATTTCCTGAGGCTTGAATTACCCGATGACATGGAATCAAGAATGCAATGGGATTACTTCCAATGGCTGTTCCTACTGCTCTGGAAGCCTTCGGGTTTGCTAGTTGATTAGCGATTTCTCCGTAGGTACTCAACTGTCCCATCGGGATTTTTAAGAGTGTTTCCCAAACTTTCAACTGAAAATCAGTGCCTTTCAAATGTAATTTAATGGTAGCAAGATTAGTCCAATCTTTTTGAAAAATACGCAAGGCATTTTGTTGAAACTCGTCTGACTTATTGGTAAAACGAGCATTCGGGAATTTTGTTTGTAAGGCGATTAAAGCATCGGTTTGATCCTGACAAAAAACAAGGTGACAAATGCCTTTATGGGTGGTAGCGATGAGTAAATTTCCAAAGAGACTTTCCTCGAAACTATACTGAATATAAAGATTCTTACCCCCGTTTTTGTATTCCGCAGGAGTCATTCCTTCGATGTTTACAAACAAATCGTGCAAGCGACTGGTGCTGGATAGTCCTGCCTGATATGCTGTTTCAAAAAGCGACGCTTGACCTTCTTGGAGGAGTTTCTTAGCATATTCGATACTGGTATATTGCAGGAATTTTTTAGGAGTTGTGCCTGCCCATTCCGTAAAAATACGTTGAAAATGATGCGGACTAAGATGCACTTTTGCGGCAATATCATCCAAGCTAGGTTGCTCTTTGAAATGCTCTTGAATATACTCAATAGCTTGTGCAATACGGATATAGTTGTGGTGGTTTGGCTCGTTCATCTTGTAGTGATTTATGCTACAAATGTAAGGAAGAACTAGGGGCTAAAAAATCTGAATCTTGCGGAAAATGTGGAATCTCCCTTACAGGGTCGTTGACCACTGTCAGGGAGATTCCATTTAGCGGGCGAATTCATTCACCCGTGTTGAGAAAGACTAAACAGCCTCATTCAACATTTAAAACTCCGCATGAACCCTCAATGCAAAGGCATGAACGGGACCACGGTCTGTGTTGTAGGCAGGGTTTGCGATAAACTGATAATTGGGCGAAATAGTAAACCAATCTCTAATTTTGGCTGAGTAGAAAAGCTCTAAAATATTTTCGGTTGAATAATTCGGTAATTTTCCATCGCCAATGATAAATCCATAACCTCCTTTATTCAAGTAATTACGGTGCTGACTCGAAATGCCATTCATTGCAATTGCAACCCCAAAAGCGTCATTTTCTCTACCAAATGGTTTGTTGTTAACATAGCCTGCACTGATTGCTTGGTCGATTTCGGTAAACGCCCATGTTTCGTTTTTACCATCGTTGATAGACGCTCTAAAAAATACGCCTGCATCTGCACTTAGGGCTTGCTCGATGTTTAGACCAATCCCATATTTGTTACGTCCTGCTATACGAGTAGCCGTAATGTCTGGTTGAGACATTGCTGAGGCTAGGTCATAATTTCCCATTTTGGTTAGGGTATAAAAAGCTAATAAACGTACTTTTCCTTCCAAGCCTTTTACTTTTGTTTTGTGTTCAATCTCAAAGGTATTTGATTGATTTCCAGACCACGCCCAGTTTAGTGTTGGGCCATTGGCATACGTAGGCACAAGGGACGAAGCATAACGCATCCCCCAGTTTTCACGCATATATTCCACCAAAAAACTCCACGTATAACCACGAGTATTAGCAGGGTAGTCCCATGCTCCGTTGGACATCAATGACCAGTTCATAAACTGTGTTCGTGGGTCGTGAGCGTAACTGTTGTTATCGAAATAATCGGCAATAGAGAATTTTCCTGCTACTAAGGTTAAACGGTTTGTTGGTCGGTCTCCTTGAATACTATTCAAGCCATCTTCTTCTCTGGAAAGAGGTGAACCGTGTCTTTCGCCTTCCACCACTTTAGAGTTTGTGCTACTGCGTTCCTCTCCTAAAGCAAAATCTTGACGCATAAATAAGCGAGCTACATAAACAGAAGGAGCTGGGTCGCCAATTCTGAAACATTCGCCGTTGGTAAAACCTGCAATTCCTCTCGCTTGAGATAGACCGCCTCCCCCTGCTAATTCGGGATTAAAATAGAGTGCTGCCCCCGACCATAAACGACGAGCGATGTAGAGCGTAGTGGTGAGCGATGTTTGAGTTTCAGCAGTATCAGATAAACTATTTTCACCTTGATACGGTGCTTTAATAGCGGGTTTATGTTGAGAAATGACCGTTTGTTGGAGGTGAATCGACCAGTTTTTGTTTTGGGCAAGTAGTATATTACCCACACCTAGTACGAAAAGTACCGTAGTTAATATCTTTTTTTTCATCTTATTAATTGACCTCGTGTGTTAAATTTAGTCAAAATTAAATAATATTTTAGGTAAGCCTAAAATTTAAATAAATTATTTTTCTGAAGGTATGTTTATCATTGCAGTAAGTGTAATACCTTTGGAGAGATAATGTGATAAAAAAAACTCCAAGACATCTTGCTTGGAGTTCCTATTTGGGAGCAATAATTAATTCATTCCTGCTATTTTTCTGACTGCAAAATATACAGCCAGTAACTTTTTCTTGGTAAAATGTTTTAAGCTATTACAACTAGATAATACTTGAGTTGTTAGCGTTGCTTTTGGAATACCTCCATAGACGGTATCGAGATGTTCTTTGGCTAAACGCTCTGTTTCCCAGTATAAAGATTTGTTTGAGTACGCACTGATTCCATTTCCAACCGAGTTGAATGGTGCATGTTTTGCGTAGTCTTCTAACACAATGTGTTTAAAGTCATAGCCTTGATTGACCATTTGATAAAACCAAACCGTTCCCCAGTCGTTGCCGTCCCAAGCACCTGCATAGGTTACATTGTCACCCAACGGGAGGGTCGTCTTGCGGTAAATTTCGGTGTCAATTAAGGCTGCATATTCGTTCAATCGACATTCAGGAAGGGGATGTACCCGATTTTCAGCGATAAGACGTTCCGTAATTTCTCTTCTCGGAATTTCGTGACGAGCCATCAATTCACTTGCTTCTTGTTGCGAAGGTTTAAATTTGTCGTAGGTAGCTCCATCGCATTTTTTCTCAAAAAAAGCAGGGCAATTCCAACATTGTCCAATTGGACCAACCCCTGCTAATTTGGGATTATTTTCGGCAAATAAGGAAAGCATTTTCTCGACAATATCCCCATGAAAAAGGCAGTCGTTGTGCATCACCATCACGTATTTTTTATCCGATTTTTCCAACACATATTGGTATGGAATCGAATAACGGTACGCCTCATCCACACGAACTTGAGCTGCATCTAAAGCCCCTAAATTATAAAATTGAGAGGGCTTGAAAAATACAACAGGTTCATTTGCAAAAACTTGTCTGAGTAAATAACCGCCATTTAAGTCACCCTGAGGTTGCTTCATTTCTTCCACCACATAGATAGTGCCAATGTGTTGACGGCTAAATTTCAATAAACTTTTAATCGCCAAAATCGTATGGTAAGGTTTTCCATACAGACAGACGCAAACATCAATTTTAGTATTTTCCATATTGAGGTAATGGGTTTATGTTTTAGCCTTTCATACTCAAAGCTACCCGTTTACGAGCTAAATCAACTTCCATTACCCTCACTTTTACGTGTTGTTGAAGTTTAACCACCTGATTCGGGTCAGAAATGTATTGGTTAGACATTTGCGAAATATGTACCAAGCCGTCCTGTTTTACGCCCACATCTACAAAACAGCCAAATGCGGTAATGTTGGTAACAATGCCAGGTAGTGTCATACCTTCATAAAGGTCTTCGATACTCTTAACATTCGGGTCAAACTCAAAGGTTGTTAGCTGTTCACGAGGGTCACGAGAAGGCTTTTCTAATTCTTTTAAAATATCCTGAAGCGTCAGCAAACCAGCTTTTTCGGTTACGTAATCTTTCAGGTTTAAACGCTTGCGAAGTTCGGCACTCGTCATTAAATCTTTCACCGTACATTTCAAATCCTTCGCCATTTGTTCAATCACAGGGTACGTTTCGGGGTGAACCGCCGAATTATCCAATGGATTCGTAGCATCCGTAATACGTAAGAAACCAGCACATTGTTCAAAGGCTTTTTCACCCAAACGAGGTACTTTTTTTACCTGTTGACGAGTTTTAAAGTCGCCATTTTCCTGACGGTATTTGACAATATTAGCCGCTAAACTTGGCCCAAGTCCTGCTACATAACTCAACAAGTGCTTGGAAGCCGTGTTTAGGTTTACGCCCACGGTATTCACACAGCTTTCAACAACGGTATCGAGTGTATTTTTCAGTAAACTCTGATCAACGTCGTGTTGATATTGTCCTACACCGATGGATTTTGGGTCGATTTTTACCAATTCTGCCAAAGGGTCTAACAAACGACGACCAATTGAAACCGCCCCACGAACGGTAATATCTTTATCTGGAAATTCTTCTCTTGCAACATCCGAAGCCGAATAAATAGAAGCTCCTTGTTCAGAAACCATGTAAATAATCAACGAAGTTAAGCCCGCATTTTTAGTAATTTTTCGGACAAAATCTTCCGATTCTCTTCCTGCTGTTCCGTTACCAATGGCAACCGCTTCGATTTTATATTTGTCAATTAAATGCAAGATCTTTTGTTCGGCCTCCGCTACTTTATCGAACGGATAAATAACGGTATCACTGATTAAATTGCCTTGAGCATCCAATACGACCGTTTTACAACCCGTACGATAACCAGGGTCAATTGCCAAGGTGCGTTTTTGTCCTAATGGAGATGCCAATAACAATTGACGTAAGTTTTGAGCGAAGATACGAATCGCTTCCGTATCCGCCTTTTCTTTTGAGAAATTGGCAAATTCTGTTTCAATAGACGGTTTCATTAAACGCTTGTATGAATCCGTGATAGCCGTTTCCACCTGTTCTTTGGCTTCGGGTAAGCCACGTAAAAAAATACGGTCTAACGCTCCTAACGCATTGTCTTCTTCGGGCGAAATAGTCACCGATAAAAAACCCTCT
>JBMLRK010000415.1:0-2235 GCA_049241065.1 Spirosomataceae bacterium | reverse complement strand
CAAAGATGCCACCTTTAGATTTAGAGGCGGCATCTTTGTTTTTAAGCCAAAAAGAACCAAATTCGTAAAATGATTTATTACCATAAACTCTATTTTAAATGTCTCTACTATTTTTAAATGTCACGGGTTTATCTAACTCAGGTGAATTACACTGGCAAAGTATTTGGGAAAAGGCTAATCCAACACAGTTATTACGAGTTCAGCAGGACAATTGGGAAGAACCACATAAAGACGATTGGATTATTCGATTAAATGAAACTATCCAACAACAAGAACAGCATATTGTATTAATAGCACATAGTTTGGGTTGCCTGACCGTCGCACATTGGGCAAATAGATTTCCAAGTCAGAAAATAGAAGCAGCCTTATTAGTAGCACCACCAGATGTGAATAGAACAGAAGAATTTGCTATTATTGAAAGTTTTAGTCCCGTTCCAACACAGGCATTACCTTTTCCGTCTTTAGTAATTGCAAGTACTAACGATGAATATGCAAGCATTGAACGTTCTGAAGAAATGGCACAGGCGTGGGGAAGTGATTTTATTAATTTAGGAGCATTTGGACATATTAATGCGACTACCAATTTAGGACTTTGGGAAGAAGGACAAGCTTTACTAAAGCAGTTACTGACTAAATCAGCAATTGAAACAACACTCCTATTTGAATCATAAAAACGGAAATGCGGTAAAATAAAAGTGGTTGCCCCCAAAGAGACAACCACTTTTATCTGCTATACTCGTTCAATCACAACAGCATAACCCATCCCTACACCTACACACATAGAGGCGAGGGCATAACGTCCGCCTGTACGGATAAGTTGATTGGTTGCTGCTTGAATAATACGAGTTCCAGACATTCCAAGTGGATGCCCTAGAGCAATCGCTCCTCCATTTGGATTGATACGAGTATCGTCGTCGGCTAGTCCTAAGTTACGAGATACAGCTAAACATTGAGCCGAAAATGCTTCGTTAAACTCAATTACGTCCATATCCGCTAAGGTCAACCCTGCTTTTTTAAGTGCTTTTTGTGAAGCTCCTACAGGGCCAATACCCATGATACGAGGTTCAACTCCAACCACACCCGAACTCACAATACGAGCTTTAGGAGTTAAATTAAAACGTTTCACTGCTTCTTCCGAAGCAATATACATAGCTGCTGCTCCATCATTTAGTCCCGAAGCATTACCTGCTGTAACCGTTCCTCCTTCTTTTTTGAAAGCAGGACGTAATTGTCCTAATTTCTCTAGGCTACTATTGCCTTTAATAAATTCATCTTTGTCAAAAACAGTGATAACACCCTTACGATCAGCGATTTCGACACCAATAATTTCTTCCGCTAAAATACCTGCTTGTTGGGCTGCAAAAGCCTTTTGTTGCGAACGGAAAGCAAATAAATCTTGGTCGTCACGACTAATGTTATACAATTCTGCTAAATTTTCAGCCGTAATGCCCATGGCATCTGTTCCGTACATTTTTTGCATGAGTGGATTGACAAAACGCCAACCAAAGCTCGAATCAAATAATTGGGTATCGCCACCAAAAGGTTTTGAACTTTTAGACATTACCAAAGGGCCACGAGTCATGTGTTCCATTCCTCCCGCAATCAAGACATCGCCATCCCCTGCTTTAATGGCACGACTCGCATGAATTACTGCCGACATTCCCGATGAACACAAGCGGTTAACGGTTTCGCCTGGCACTGTGTAGGGTAAACCTGCCAACAATAAAGCCATACGAGCCACATTACGATTGTCCTCCCCAGCTTGGTTATGACAACCCAAAATCACGTCTTCGATTTCTTCCAAAGGAATATTCGGATTACGTTTGATTAATTCTTTGATTGGCAAAGCTGCCAAATCGTCTGCCCGAACGGGTGACAAACTACCGCCAAAACTCCCGATTGGAGTACGTACAGCGTCTATGATATATGACTGGTTCATTGGATAAATTCTAAATAATTTTGTTGAGTAATTACCTCAAAGCTTGCATCAGGGTAGCCTTCTGCAAATGCTTTAGGCACTTTTGCTTTTTTCGTACTATTCCATTTAAACTCAAAAGCGTGGATTTCTTGATTTTTAACTTCTAAATAATCAATTTCCTGTTGGTCATACGTTCTCCAAAAATAAGCTTCTGCATAGTTCCGTTGATACTTATTCTTTTTAAAGCGTTCTGTGATTAGATAATTCTCCCATAATTCGCCAATATCACTTCTGAATTTGATGGGTCTAAAATCACC
>JBMLRK010000414.1:0-3005 GCA_049241065.1 Spirosomataceae bacterium | reverse complement strand
AATTGTGGATAACTTTTGTGTTGTGGAAGATTTATGTTATTAGGATATAGTGTTAGTTTTAGGTTCTTTTTTTTGTAAAATAGGCTTTTTGACAAATATTATATGGCTTATATACTAGTTTTAGAGCTAGTATATGGTTTGTTTATTATCCACAAATAAAGAAGTCGAATTGTGGATAACTCATTTTTCTCTACAAAAAGGCATAAAAAACTCCCAAGTAGCAGGTTTATACACCAGTACTTGGGAGTTGCGTCTTGTTGTCAACAAGGCTTATGCTTTAAAACGAGCAATGGCTTCTTCTAAGGCTTTAATCTTAGCTTCTGCATCGGCTAATTTTTGGCGTTCTTTTTCTACGACTTCTGGTTTGGCATTGGCTACAAAGCGTTCGTTGGCTAATTTCGCTTCGGTCGATTTCTTGAAACCTAGGTTATAAGCCAATTCTTTTTCGGCTTCGGCTAGTTCTGCTTCAATATCCAATTCTCCAGCAATGTTGATAAAGAATTCGTCGGCTTTCAATACAAATGACATCGCTCCTTCTACGTTTTCGCTTACGAAGTCAATCGCTGAGGTATTCGCTAATTTAAGGATGATGCTTTCTAATTGTTGATAACGAGCCTTATCTTCTGTTTTGATGGCTAAAGGAAGCTCCGTTTTCGGTGAAATCTGTTTGGTGTTACGAATCTCACGTACTTTAGAAACTAAATCAAACAAGATGTCGAAATCTGCCATTACCTGTGTGTCCACTGCGGTTGCTTGTGGATAAATAGCACGACAAATGGTTTCGTTTTCAGCACGTTCGCTTACTGCCTGCCAAATTTCTTCGGTAATGAATGGCATAAACGGATGTAAAAGACGCATTAACTTATCGAAAATCTCAATGGTTGCTTCAAAAGTTACTTTGTCGATAGGTTGCTCAAAACCAGGCTTGATAATTTCAAGGTATTTTCCACAGAAATCATCCCAAACCAAGTTATAAAGCGACAACATCGCATCTGAAAGTCTGAACTTAGTGAAATAGTCTTCAATTTCAGTAATCACCTGACTCATGCGTGAATTAAACCACGTAATCGCCAATTGATTAGTCTTTAAAACGTTGTCGTCGTTGACAATTCCCCCTTCGGGGGTTAGGGGGCTAACCGTCCAGCCTTCTACTAAACGATACGCATTCCAGAATTTATTACAGAAATTACGTCCTTGTTCGCATAATTTGTCGTCGAATAATAAGTCATTTCCTGCTGGAGCTGACAAGATTAAACCCGAACGAACACCATCTGCTCCGTAACGCTCAATTAATTCTAATGGATCAGGAGAGTTACCTAATGATTTAGACATTTTACGGCCTAATTTATCACGCACAATCCCTGTCAAATAAACGTTTTTAAATGGTAATTCATCACGCCATTCATACCCAGCGATAATCATACGAGCCACCCAGAAGAATAAAATATCGGGGCCTGTAACAAGGTCATTGGTTGGATAGTAATAGTTGATTTCTTCGTTGTTCGGGTCTGCAATTCCGTCAAATACCGAAATTGGCCATAACCACGACGAGAACCACGTATCCAATACGTCAGGGTCTTGGATTAAATCACTTTCTTGGAAAGAAGTATTGATTGCTTGAGCTTTTACCAAAGCTTCTTCTTTCGTTTTGGCTACTACCGTAGAACCGTCTGGCAAGTAATACGCAGGAATTTGCTGTCCCCACCACAACTGACGGCTGATACACCAATCATGCACGTTTTCCATCCAAGAACGATAGGTATTCTTGAATTTGGCAGGGTGCAATTTGATGTTATCGTTCATGACATTTTCTAAGGCAGGTTTAGAAATGTCTTCCATTTTCAAGAACCACTGTAATGACAATTTCGGCTCGATTACCGCTCCTGTACGTTCAGAGGTTTTTACGATGGATTTATATTCTTCTAATTTTACTAAGAAACCAGCTTCTTCTAAATCTTTTACAATGTTACGACGAGCTGCAAAACGATCTTGTCCTACATAAAGCACCGCTTTTTCGTTCAAGAAACCGTCATCGTTTAAGATGTCTAATACAGGTAGTTTATGTTTGATACCTAATTCGTAGTCATTCAAATCGTGGGCAGGCGTTACTTTCAAACAGCCCGTACCAAAGTCCATCGTTACGTATTCGTCCGTAATCACAGGGATTTCACGGTTCAATAATGGAATACGTACTGTTTTACCGTGATATGCTGTATAACGTTCATCGTTTGGATTTACGCAGATAGCTGCATCTGCCATGATGGTTTCAGGACGAGAGGTAGCAATCACTAAACTATCACCAGAGCCATCACATAATTCGTAACGGATATGATATAATTTTGCTTGAATGTCTTTGTCGATAACTTCTTCGTCCGAAAGGGCTGTTTTTCCCAATGGATCCCAGTTCACCATACGTACTCCACGGTAAATCTGTCCTTTTTCATAAAGGCGAATAAAGGTATCAATTACAGCTTCGTACAAAGAAGGTTCCATCGTGAAGCGGGTTCTATCCCAGTCACATGAAGCACCTAATTTTTGTAATTGTCCTAAAATTATTCCACCGTATTTATCTTTCCATTCGTGGGCATATTTCAAAAACTCTTCACGAGAAATGTCTTTCTTTTCGATTCCTCTTTCCTTTAACATCGCTACCACTTTGGCTTCGGTTGCAATGGAAGCGTGGTCTGTTCCTGGCACCCAGCAAGCTTCTTTGCCCTCCATACGAGCTTTACGAATCAAAATATCTTGAATCGTATTGTTCAACATGTGGCCCATGTGCAAGACTCCTGTGACGTTTGGTGGTGGAATGACGATACAGTAAGGTTCTTTGTCAGGGTTTGGTTTGGATGCAAAAAACTTGTTGTCAAGCCAATATTGATACCATTTGGCTTCGATGTCTTGCGGAGTGTATGTTTTTGAAATCATTACTTGTGTATTTTGAAAAGCGATTAACCTTTTAAGGGTACAAAGATAGGTATTTTTTTGAGGATTTGTTGGGGCAGACC
>JBMLRK010000413.1:0-3170 GCA_049241065.1 Spirosomataceae bacterium | reverse complement strand
ACTTTTTAAATAATTACTACGAAAATGTCAGTGGAGACACTGACATCGGCAACAGCTAAACCAAAAAAGGCTTACAAACGAACCTAAACATTCGCTTGTAAGCCTTTTTTATGATGAATGGGATTGTCCTAACGCAATTTCAAGGTTACTAAGGAAACTACTACCATCAGGATACAGATGATCCAGAAGCGGGTTACGATTTTTGCTTCGTGGTATCCTTTTTTCTGGAAATGGTGGTGTAAAGGGGACATCAAGAAGACTCTTCGCCCTTCGCCGTATTTCTTTTTGGTGTATTTAAAATAGCTGACTTGAATAATGACGGATAGGTTTTCAATCAAGAAAATACCGCATAATACAGGGATTAATAGCTCTTTACGGATTACAATGGCTAAGGTGGCAATGATACCGCCTAACATCAAACTTCCTGTGTCGCCCATGAATACTTGTGCAGGGTAGGAGTTGTACCACAAGAAACCAATACAGGCTCCCACAAAGGCGGCACAGAAGACTGCCAGCTCTCCAGAGTTCGGAATAAACATGACGTTTAAGTACTGAGAAACGACTTTATTTCCTGATACGTATGCTAAAATAGCCAAGCCAATACCAATGATTACCGATGTTCCTGCGGCTAATCCGTCGATTCCGTCGGTGATGTTTGCTCCGTTAGAAACGGCTGTAATGATAAAAATAACGATGATTACATACAATACCCACGTGTAAGGTTCTAAGAAATCGGGCAGCAAGTAGCTATAATCAAACTGGTTATTTTTCAAGAAAGGAACAGTCGAAATCAAGGCTTTTGAATCGGTGAATTTTTGCACTTCGCCAATGTTTGCCGCAATTTTTGCTTTTTCGTAAAAACGAACCTTAATGTCGTCGTTGAACCACATCGTTAAGCCCACAATTAGCCCAATTCCGATTTGTCCAACAATTTTAAAACGTCCCGATAATCCTTCTTTGTTCTTCTTGAATACCTTAATATAATCGTCCAAGAAACCTACGCCACCCAGCCAAAGAGCCGTAACGATGAGGAGGATGATATAGACATTGTGTAATTTGGCAAATAGTAGCGTCGGTACAAGGAGGGAAATCAAAATGATGAACCCACCCATTGTAGGCGTTCCCTTTTTTTGTACCTGTCCTTCTAAGCCAAGGTCACGAATGTCTTCACCGATTTGTAGGGTTCTTAAAAAGTTGATAAATGTTTTTCCCCAAATAGCAGCAATCCCTAAGGACGTTACTACGGCAGCAAAGGCTCTGAAGGTGATGTATTGAAATACACCAGCCCCTGGGAAATTGAAATGCTTGTCTAAATAATCAAAAAGATAATAAAGCATGGTTCAGTGGAGTAGGGTTTAATGTTTATGTTTAATGTCGTTGATAAGGTAATTGCTTAAATGCCAAAGGCTTCACGCAAAACTAAATGGTCGTCAAAGTCGTGTTTTACCCCTTGAATATCTTGGTAAGTTTCATGTCCTTTTCCTGCTACCAGAATAATATCGCCTGCCTGAGCTAATTCTTGCACAGCATAAAAAATAGCTTCTTTTCTGTCTTCGATGGTCTTGGTTTTTTTGAAATGGATAGGGGATACTCCTTTCTGCATTTCTTCTAAAATAGCCAAAGGGTCTTCAAAACGAGGATTATCGGAAGTCAAAATAACTTTGTTGCTCAACTCTGCTGCAATCTTTGCCATTATAGGTCTTTTGGTCGCATCTCTATTGCCACCACAGCCTACTACGGTAATTACTTGTTGATTTCCTTCTTTTATTTCGTTGATGGTTTTCAAGACATTTTCTAAGGCATCAGGCGTGTGAGCGTAGTCGATGATACCAACTTTTTGGTCTTTTGGCGAAAGTATCTGTTCAAAACGGCCTGGGGCAGTTTGTAAAGCAGACATACACACCAATACTTCATCTTTGTCTTCGCCCAGCAATACGGCAGCACCATAAATTGCCATCAGGTTATAGGCGTTGAATGTGCCAATGAGTTGGAAATGGATTTCTTTACCGTCAATTTCCATTTGTAAGCCATAAATACTATCCGAAACGATGCGTCCTTTAACGGTCGCAAGGGTTTCTAAGGAATAGGTATGGATACTCGCTTTGGTATTTTGCACCATCACTGTACCACGACGGTCATCTACATTTATGAGAGCAAAAGCTGATTTCGGCAAGGCATCAAAAAAGCCTTTTTTTGCTTTAATATAATTGTCGAACGTTCCGTGAAAATCGAGGTGATCGTGGGTGATGTTCGAGAAAATAGCTCCTGTAAAACTCAAGCCTGTAATCCGATGTTGAACCACCGAATGGGAACTTACTTCCATGAAAGCATGAGTACAACCTGCTTCCACCATTTGAGCCAATAATTTATTCAGGTTAACGGCATCTGGCGTGGTGTGTGTTGAAGGAATAATGTCTTCGTCAATTTGATTTTGGACAGTTGATAATAAACCACAACGATAGCCCAATTGACGAAACAGACGGAACAACAAAGTCACTGTTGTTGTTTTTCCATTCGTTCCTGTAATGCCTACCAGTTTTAATTTGGTAGAAGGATGGTCGTAAAAAGCAGAGGAGATAAAACCAAGTACTTCGGCAGAATCTGCTACGGTTAAGTAGGTAACTCCTTCGTGAATGGTTGCAGGAAGTTCTTCACAAAGAATTGCTGTTGCTCCCAACTCGATAGCCTTTTCAATGAAGTTGTGTCCATCGACTTGCGTACCTCGAAGGGCAGCAAATAAACTACCCGCCTTGATTTGGCGAGAGTCAATCGTAATCGCTTCTATCACCGATTCCGTAGAACCTGTGATTGTAACTTGTTTAATTCCTTGTATTAATTGACTGATTGATTTCATCTGATTATCATGTTCTGGGATAATGATGAATTTTGGAATGTTAATTTTCTATGTACCTAAGTAGTCGTCGGTTTAAAGTTTAATGTTCAACGTTTTAATAAGCTACTATTATCTAGCAACTTATACCATTAATAACATAAACTATTTATCAACGAGTACTTAATAATAATATAGTTTAAACATTTTAGCCATTAAATCCATTGGGATAGATACTGGCTTTTAACAAATTTAACAACATCCCCCTCTGGGGGCTTGGGGGCTATGGACATTCTTAGAATTGCAACCGCAGGTTCAGTTGACGACGGAAAAAGTACGT
>JBMLRK010000412.1:0-4806 GCA_049241065.1 Spirosomataceae bacterium | reverse complement strand
AGAAGCATTAGCTTCAGCTTAATCCCATACAGATTCAACAAAAAAGGAGATTTTCGTAAGGAAATCTCCTTTTTTGTTTTCTTGAGAAGGATGTGTGTGAAAAGTGTAGCGTTTAAAGCTTAAAACATCCTGTGCTAAATAAGTACCCCGACATATTTAACCGTATAGTCACATAGGAATCATTTATAGCTACTTTGTTTCTATCGGATTTAATATATATGCTTTTAGCTTTAATCCGAGCGATAGATGCTCATAAACTTTCGACTTTTTACAATAAAATCTTAATAAGAGATAGCGAAGTTGATAGGGATTGTAAAGCGACTTCTTACAGGAACTCCTCTTTGTTCTCCTGGAATCCAATTGGTCATAAGCTCTACTACACGTTTAGCTTCTCCATCAACGTCCGATCTTATACTTTTAATGACTTGAATATTTTGAATATTTCCTTTTACTCCAACAACGAATTGTACGTAAACTTTACCCGTTATTTTATCTCGTTGAGCAGTTTTAGGATATTCTAGGTTAGCGGATAAGAACCGCCCTAGTGCAGCTATTCCTCCGTCATATTCTGCTTGTTTTTCTATCATTTTATACGTGATAGGTTTATCTTTTGTAAAGTTAACTCCTTTGACTAGCTGCCCTTTTTTATATTCTTCTTCATACAGCGTTTTCCCAAGTAAATTAACTTTTTTCCAAGTTCCTATTTTATAGCCATTCTCGACATCGCCTTCTTCTATGCCTTCGGTTGTCTTAAAAACGCCGTGTCCATTGCCTTGTTGGACAAGAGGTGTTCCTAAGCTGTCCCAAATAGAAATATATTTATCAATTCTTTCAGACTTTATTTTACTAGTGTAAACGATTGATAATGGAATACTATTTTCATACCATGAATACACAATTTTTGAGTCAGAATCTTTGTCAATTGCTAACTTTTCAGAAATGCTAGACACAGATCCATTCGAGTGATAAGACTTCATTTGATTGTTAAAATCTGTTACACGTTGTTTATTGGGGTAAAAGAAACCAAGAAAGGGTGATTTCCCAAATTGGTAATCATCAGAAGTGGAGTAAATCAATTGATTGTCATCTTTTTCGTATTTTATCAAAACACTGTCGGACTTGACCATTATTTTATTATCTCCATCATTCGCAATATGGTCGATTCGAGTAGGGATAAAATTGATGGTATCTAAGAGCGTCCTCCTAATCCATTTTATATCGTTACTTTCCTCACCTACGGCTTTTCTATTGCTATCAAAATATTCAACGGCAAACTTTTCTGCATAGTAAATGTTCTTGTTTTGGCTGAATATGAACTGAAAGCTTTTTTCAGAAATGGTGTTTAATGCTTCGAGAAAAAGTTTAGGGCTTACCATTCTTACTACTCTCAGAGCTTCTTGATCACAATCGGATCTAAGTGATTTTTGGATTTCGAAACGGAGGCGATTATCAGTCATTTTTCGAGCTTTTATGACGACATTACCTGTTATGCGATCTTTATAAGCACTATAAGGGACTCGGATGCTTGCTTGAAGGTACTTTTCTAAAGGTTCTGGATTTTTATCAAATAAATCTTGGATTGAATTGATAACTTGGGCATGCACACAGCAAGGAGCTAACACGTAGAGTGCTAGAACAAATAGGTATTTTTTCATTAGTTAAGTTAATTATTACAAGTTTAGTTGCGAAATTCTACAATAAAACTCGAATAATCAAGAAATATTGTAGAATTAGAGGGAGATATTGCTCTTATTTAATCAGTTTTTTGATGCTCCAAAAGAAAAGTAGTCCTAGTAATACCCCAATGCTATCCGCTACTAAATCAATCCAATCAAAGCTTCGATGAAAACTTTCGGGTAAACTTTTTTGGATACATTCAATCAACAAGCCAAAGGCAACTCCTAAAATCCCGATTTTCAGATAATTGGACTTGTACCATAATGCAAGAAAACTCCATAATCCGAAAACAGCAAAGTGAGCAATTTTATCGCTTATGCTCTCCGATAATGGGATATGCTCGCTGGGCATAGAGCAAAGTACTAAAATCGTCAAGGTCCAAAGTAATGTTGGATAGACAGAGGTAATTGTTTTTAGTAAAAGATTCATGATTTGGTTTGTCAGTTTTACTACAAATACAATAAGCCGTATTCACGTAAGGTATTAATCGGTTTTGAAAACCAGAAAAGTTCAAAATTGATTAAACCTGCTAGTTCGTAGTCATTTTTTATCTCTTGGAAAGTCAGTACTTTTTTATTTTTTAGGGCAATTTTTTGTACTAGATTCGCCAACCATTCTCCTTGTTCTTTTTCTGCTTGAATATCGAAAGACTCTCTTTTTACATGGAACGTTAATTTTACTAACTCTTTGCTTAACCCTTTTTTGGATTTAGTGACCACTTCTGTAATCGGTTTTCCGCCTAGCCAACAGATTTTTGTAGTGGCTTTTGGTATAATTGTTTCCTCATCGTCAAGGCATGATTCAATAAAACCTATTTGCACTTTAGGACGAGGGATTTTGAAATCAAACCATTGTTGCAAGGGTAAATCAAACCCTGTGCCGTGCATATAGTTGAATAAAGATGCCTTTAACCCTTGGCTAAATTTGTCGTGGTTAATACCTGTTTTATCAGTAAAAGCGATGTCATTATTTGCAAAAGTAATCGGGTTTAAGGTTGGAATAACCCCAAACGCTTCAGGATCTAGTCCAACTGGGCTATGAGCCGTCATCGCAAATTGATGCCAGAAACCAGACTGTAAAATCCCTGTTTCAAATAACTGACGCACCATTTCTAGGCTATCGACCGTTTCTTGAATCGTTTGGGTTGGGTAGCCGTACATCAAATAAGCATGAACCATAATGCCCGCATTGGTGAGGTTGTAGGTCACTTGTGCCACTTGTGAGACGGTTACGCCCTTTTTGATTAATTCTAGTAAACGGTCAGAAGCCACTTCGAGTCCGCCTGAAACAGCGATACAGCCAGAAGCCTTCAATAAAGAACATAAATCAGCGGTGAAACTTTTCTCAAAACGGATATTGGTCCACCAAGAAACCGTTAATCCTCTTCGAAGAATTTCTAAAGCAACTTCCCGCATAAGAGCAGGAGGGGCTGCTTCGTCCACAAAATGAAAGCCATTTTCTCCCGTTTGGGCAATCAATTCCTCCATTCTGTCCACGATAAGACGGGCTGCGATAGGTTCGTAGATTTTGATATAATCGAGGGAAATATCACAAAACGTACATTTTCCCCAATAGCAGCCGTGTGCTAGAGTCAATTTATTCCAACGCCCATCGCTCCAGAGGCTGTGCATTGGGTTGGCTACTTCAATAACCGAAATGTATTTGTCAAGTACTAAATCAGAATAGTCTGGTGTGCCTACTTCTGCCTGTTTATAATCTTTACGAAGACTGTCATTTTTATAAACAACTTCACCGTTTTCGAGTACAAAAGTTCTTTTGAAAGTCGGGCTTGTGTTATCTTGATTTAACGATTCCACTAATAGTTCAATAGGCAATTCGCCATCATCAAGGGTGATAAAATCAAAAAACTCAAATACTCTTGGGTCAGCAACTTGTCTTAATTCGGTATTCGGGAAACCACCTCCCATGCTTACTTTGATGGTTGGATGGTGTTTTTTAATGTATTGAGCAACCCGAAAAGCACTGTATAAATTGCCAGGGAATGGGACAGAAATACAAACTAACTGCGGTTGGTGTTCTTGCAGACGTTGTGCTAGAATTCCTAACGAAATTCCGTCAATATGAGTAGGTTCTTGATTTAAGCAAGCGTATAATTCATCGAATGAATTGGCACTGCGTCCGAGGCGTTCGGCGTAACGACTAAAACCAAAGTTTTCGTCAATACATTCAACGATAAAATCTGAAATGTCTTCTAAATAAAGCGTTGCTAAATGCTTGGCTTTATCCTGTAGTCCCATTGTTCCAAATGCCCAATCTAATTCCTCAAGTTGCTCAAAACGACTAGCTTCTGGCAAGAAATTATCCAAGCAAATTTGGCGAGCAAGCGTAGGGCTTTTACCTTGTAAAAAAGTCATTACCGCATCAATCGTTTGTATGTAGTCATCCCACAGAGCCGCAATCCGTTGGGCATTTTCTGAATAGTGACTAATCGCTTTTTCGGGCTTTAAGTCGGCTAATCCTTTTTTTGAAAACAAGGACAAAATTACCTCAATACCCAAATCCATTTGGAATGCCGAAATGTTTTTGGTATTTAAAAATCCCTTAATATATGCCGAAGCAGGGTAAGGAGTATTTAGTTGGGTAAAAGGTGGGGTAATGATAAGTACCTGTTTCAAAATAATGATTTGTTGGAATGATAAGTAAAAAATAATACCTAAAATTACGACAAAAAGGCTGTTTTCCCTAAACGTAGTAAGAGAAGCCTAGGAGAAAAGGAGGTGTTTTTCTGCCTTAACATCCAACCCTTACATGGTTCGCAACAGCTTTAAGGATAGTTTTATCATCGCTGGGGCTTGACAAAAATAGGGTGGGGGATTCCGCATTATAGTGGTTTGAAGTGTCTATCAGCAAATCTAAAAAACCATCTTTATCAATATCGCCACCAAATAGAATGGTAATCATTGCATCATCAAAACTATCTTCTTTTACAAGTAGGGTTGTAATTTGTTGTCCCTTCTTAATTGTACTGATGTATAGTTTATAGTTCGATATTTGGTATTCAGTTGGGTTATTTTTATCCTGTTGTTTTATTCCAGTAGCATATAAACGATATGTTTTTCCTAGAAACTGAATGCTTATCGATTCATTCGGAAGTAGCTGTTTCTGACT
>JBMLRK010000411.1:0-12698 GCA_049241065.1 Spirosomataceae bacterium | reverse complement strand
TGGTTTAAGTTATTGAAACCACAAGAAAAGCAGATGTCTGAAATACTTTGTGTGCCGTTTTTGAGCAACTGAGTAGCGAGCAAAATACGTTGTTGATTAATGAAGTCAACTGGAGTGATACCAAATTGCTGTTTAAAACAACGGAAAAAATTGGGTTCACTCATACACGCTTTCTTGCAAAGCGTTTCGATATTGATATTATCGTGTAAATTTTGTTGTATATACTCTACTGCATAGGCGATGCGATTGGTGTTGGCAAACTGCTGGAAATTCTGTAAAATCAATTGTCGAGCTTGTGTTTGCATCAGTCGAATGGAAAGTTCTTGCATGATGAGGTTCGCAAACAAGTCTTTCGACTTATTATTTTCCGTGAAAATATAAATGAGCCGAGCGATTAAGGTATTAATTGCCATGTCGTTGGTCATAAAAAAGTTCTTCGGAGCAAACTGCCATCCCTCTGGCATATCTATCAAGGGAGCGGTTTCATTAAGCACATCCACAATCTTCGAGACTTTGTCTTGCGAAATAGCCAATGCTAAACATTGCGTTGGTGTTTCAAAACTGGCTTCTGGGAAGTCAATACACATCTTTTCATTACGAGCCATCACAACAGATTCCCCAGGCAGAAAGTCGAAGGTGGGAAGTCCGCTGATGTTCATCACTTTTTTCCCTCTTATCATGCTCGCTAACACTGGAGCATCAAAGTTTAATTCTACCTCTGTGGCAAAGTGATGAGTTTCATAAATGTTAATTTCTGCACACTCCAGTGTGTAGGTCGTTTTGTTCTCCACTTCGGTTTCAATTTTCCTGCGTTGAAGATGACCACTAATATCAAAAATGGGCTTTGTATTAATCATATCTATCAAGTGTTTTTAGAATGAATTTGATGTTAAATGATTGATTACTAGACAGTTGGTTGTTTTTTGTTGTTTTTGCTATGTTGTTCTGATAGAATACTTCAATTAATTAATAAAATAGTTCTATACAGTAGGTGTGAAATTACGATAATTTTGATAAAAAAACGAAAAAATAGTACTTTTTGTATTTTAGTAGTTTAATCTTTATAAGTAGCACTTTAGTAAAATCACATAATAACTCATTTTTTTTAAAACAATATTGTATATGAATTTACAAATTACGTTTGAAAGCAACTGGCGTAAAAACTTGCAAAAAGCTTGTCAGGTTGGCGTGCTTGCTGCTACGTCTTTGCTAAGTTTTGATACATCTGCTCAGAAGACAGATTGGTCAATGTATGGTGGCGATTATGGCAATACTCGTTATAGCTCGATGGAACAAATCAATGCGACAAATGCGGGTAAATTACAAATGGCATGGGTACAGTCATTAGGTGTTTTGGACGGACAAGAAGCTACGCCAATTGTGGTGGACGGTGTTATGTATGTGGTGTCTTCACACGGGCCAAAATATGTGCATGCCTTTGATGCAAAAACGGGTGCTGTGAAGTGGTCAAGAGAATTTGTGATTCCAGAAGATGTTTCTCGCTATGCTTGTTGTATTGTGGGTTCTCGTGGAATTACCATTTCGAATGGTAAATTATTTGTAGGTCGTTTAGACGGAAAATTAACGGCTCTGGATGCTGCAAGTGGTAAAGAATTGTGGACAACTACCGTGGTTGATTACAAGCAAGGATCGTTAATTACCTCTCCTGCAACCGTGGTTGGCAACAAAGTAATCACTGGTTTTGGTGGTGGCGAATACGGGGCTGTGGGGTACTTGAGTGCTTACGATGTAAACACGGGAGCTCAAGTTTGGAAAACCTTAACCGTACCTGAAGAAGTAGCTAAAACATGGAAAGGAGACACTTGGAAAACAGGTGGAGCTGTGCCTTGGTATATCGGTTCTTATGATCCAAAATTGAATATCTTGTATTGGGGAACAAGTAATCCTTCACCATGGAATGCGTCTGTTCGTGGAGCTGATTCTGGTAATTTTGGTGAGATGACTAACTTGTATAGTGCTTCTACATTAGCGATTAATCCAGAAGATGGAAAAATCTTATGGCACTATCAGACAACACCTTACGATGCTTGGGATTATGATGGAGTGAATGAATTGGTATTGGCTGACTTAACAGTTGGAGGTAAAAAAGTACCAACTATGATGAAGGCTGACCGTAATGGATTCTTCTACGTAATCAACAGAACGAACGGTAAAGTAGTATCGGCTGAGAAATTCGTAAAAACGAACTGGGCAGAGAAAGTTGACTTAACAACGGGTCGTCCAGTAGAGGTAGGAGCTTATCGTTTGACCTCTAAAAATAACGTGAAAGGTGTTTGGCCTAGCTTTATTGGAGGTAAAAACTGGCAACAAATGAGCTATAGCTCTAAGACGGGTTTAGTCTATATTCCTGCTAATAACATCGGGATGGATTTTAACTCAAGTGAGGTTGCATACCAACGTGGATACTTCTACTTAGGGTCTGAATGGACAATGCAGTACGATGCCAACTCTACACCAGGAGAATACGTGGCTTGGGATCCTATAAAACAGAAAAAAGCATGGGGTATTCCGCTTAAATTCCCAATCCCAGGGGGAGCATTAACCACGGCTGGAAACTTATTATTCTTCGGAACATTGGAAGGAGATTTCAGAGCATATAACTCTACTTCTGGAAAAGAAATCTGGAAATTCAACACAGGTACAGGTGTAGGTGCTGCTCCAATTACATACGAAGTGGATGGCAAACAATATGTGGCTGTAGTGACGGGTCGCCCAACAATTATCCCAGGTTTTATTGGGGGTAAATTAGGGGAAGATATGGTGAAAGCAACACCTGCTGGTGGTTCGGTTTTGGTATTTGCTTTGCCTCAACAATAGTCCCAATTTCTATATTTTAACAAAGAAATGATATTACCCTAAATCAATTTTAGGGATTGGGTTTTCTTTGCCTTTTTTCAAAAATAGACGATAACGGCAGTGCTTCATTTATGTAAGATATTGCTCAAGGCTTGTCGTCAATTAGTTTGCTTTTAAATTGAATTATTCCGTGATATGGCAATTTTATAGTTGCCATATCATTTTCTCTCAAATTTTACATTTTCAAGGTTATGAAAAAGAGCATTAGCGTACTACTATGGGTTGTTTTGGTACTACTATCTTGCCGCAGCTACTCTCAAACACAAGGAGTAGAAAAAGCAAAAGAGGTAGCTCCATTTTGTACCTGTTTTATAGGGTACGATATGCCTTTGGCAAATCAGAAAAAAGATTCATTGAGTGGCTTGCAGGGTTTTTATTATGAAATAGCCGAAGAAATGGCTAAACGTATTAATAGACCGTTATCGCCCTATTATGTGCTACACGCTTTTTATGGCCGCCCGATTAGAAAAGGCTTACTCGAAAATCATTGTGAAGCTCAATTTGGATTACCACGCCTCAATGGGGACTGGTATATTCCTAAAAAAGTGGCTCTAACACAGGCATTAACGTCCATTGGTTTTGCGATTGTTGCTCCCAAAGGAATGAAGATTACGTCGCTGGAAGACTTAAAAGGAAAGACCGTTGCCGTGCAAATTGGCTCGCCGCCCTACATTGCTTTAAGCCAACAAGGGGGAAGCCACTTTTTATTTCAAACCGATGCAGAACCAGCCATGAAAGCCTTTGCCGAAGGAAAATCGGATGTTGCTTTTATCTGGGGACCTGTGGCGGGTTATCTAAATAAATACCGATATAACAATGCGTATCAAGTTATTGCGACTGAATACACATGGGAAGTTGCCGTGGCAGTTACGGCCGAAAATCAAGAATTGAAAACAAAACTAAACCAATTAATCAGTGATATGCAGGGCTTTATAAAAGAAGAAGAGGTAAAATATGGTTTCCCGACGGGTTCACTGATACCCATTCCAGAAGAAGCAAAACACCCCAATAAGTAATAATGTAAAATTTTGGATGTTGAATTTTGATTTAATTCACTGGATATTAAGTCTTTATGAGAAGTTGAATTAAAACTCATTTTACACTACTGCTTAAATAATGTAAAGACTGTGGGACAAGTATATCACTCGTTATTAAAACATTTTATGAAAAATATAACTCATATTTTCTTCTTTTTAGTACTCAGTTCATTGAGTATAGCACTAAAGGCTCAGTCGGTGGTGAAAGACTCTATTGCTTGGAATAGAACCTTAGAAATGGTGAATGTGAAAGCAACTCGTTTGGAAGGAAATGAAGGTCGTTCGCCTTTTGCCATTACCGTATTGAATAAATATAGATTACAAACAGGGCAGCAATTGATTTCTTTGTACGAAACACTGGGGGCTATTCCAGGGGTTTTTGCTCAAAATCCAGATAATTATGCACAAGATGTACGCATCGCCATCCGTGGATTTGGAGCTAGGTCTTCGTTTGGGATTCGTGGAATTAAAATTGTAGTGGACGGTATTCCTGAATCTACTCCCGATGGACAAGCGAAAGTGGGCGGTATTGATATGGGCTTTATCGGCAGAATGGAAGTTGTTCGTGGGCCATCTTCGGGTATTTGGGGAAATTCATCTGGCGGGGTGATTTCGCTTACTACCGAAGATGCTCCATCTAAACCATTTGCAGAAATAACGGCTTCTGCGGGAGATAATAATTTTCAACGGTATCAGGTAAAAGCGGGTCAACGTCTTGGTAAGTTTCAGTACATCGTTAGTGCTGCTAAAATCAAATCTGGGGGGTATCGTGACTTTAGTTCGGTAGAAAACATCTTGGCGAATGCCAAAGTGAAATATGATTTTAACGAGCATACGAATTTGGCATTGTTAATAAGTCATACCAACGTACCAAACGCTCAAGACCCAGGAGGAATAACGCAAGAACAAGTAGATGTCAATCGTCGTCAGGCAAGTGCAACAAATGTGCAGTTCAATGCTGGTACAAGCGTGTCGCAAGATAGAGTTGGTTTAGTTTTCGACAAAAAAATGGGGAAACATCACTTGAATGCACGCTCGTTTTATACCTACCGAGATTTTAATAATCGCTTGGCTTTACAAGCAAGTGGCATGATAGAGTTTAAGCGTCGTTTTGTGGGCGGAGGACTTACGTATCAGTTTACCGATAAATTAGGCTCAATGGACTATCGCTTAAAGGCTGGTTTCGACTACGAAAATCAGAGCGATGACCGTCAGCGTTATGATAATTTAAACGGGGTGAAAGGCACGCAAAAGCTTGACCAATTAGAAAATTATGCCGCTAAAGGAGCTTTTTTACTACAAGAATTAGGCATTACAAAAGCCTTATGGTTAACTGTTGGAACACGCTACGATTTTATTGAAGCGAAGGTAACAGACCATTTTTTATCAGACGGCAACCAATCTTCGGTCTTGACGTTCAATAAGTTTAGCCCAACAGCAGGGGTATCATACAATGTTGCCAAAGAAGCGAATGTATATGCCAATGTATCAACCAGTTTTGAAACACCAACCCTCAATGAATTATCCAATAACCCGTCTGGTATTGGTGGTTTCAATACGGCTCTAACGCCCATGAGAGCGGTGAATTATGAAATCGGGACGAAGTTTTTATTTAATAAACGCTATCGTATAGACTTAGCCCTTTTCAGGGTTAACGTTACCGACGAACTCGTGCCATATCAATTAGCACAATACACAGGGAAAACATTTTTTAGAAATGCAGGCGAAACGCAACGTAATGGCGTAGAAATAGGATTTTCGACTCAGTTGGCAAAAGGCTTAACTGCTTATGTAAACTATACGTATTCAGACTTTACGTATCAAAATTATACCGTTACAAAAGTTATCAACAAAGTAGATACCAAAGTGGATTATGCGGGCAAAGTAATGCCGGGCATACCACAACATACAGGAAATATGGAATTACGTTATTTCCGTCCTTCGGGCTGGTTTGCCACTGGACAAGTTCGCTTAGTAACAGCCCAGTTTGCCGACGATGCCAATACGGTAGAAGCAAAGGGCTATCAGTTAGTCAATTTTAGAACAGGCTTTCAGAAGCATTGGGGAGCGATTTTAATTGAGCCATATATCGGAGTTAATAACCTTCTGAATCAGTTGTATATGGCTAATGTTCAGATAAATGCGTCGGCAAATAGATACTTCGAATCAAGTATGGGGACGTATGTTTTTGGTGGATTAAAAGTAAGAATTAACTAATTATTGAATCATGAAATTAAAAGGTATTTTTCTCCTATTGGCTATAGGCTTGACATTTGAGGGGATTGCTCAAACGAAAGAGCGTGAAAAAAGCATTTTATTAGACTCCGTTCAAGTAATTGGCGTAACGCCACTGCAAGGTTGGGGTATCAATCGTAGAAAAGTCCCTTCGACGATTCAAGTATTCAGTGCGAAACAGTTAGCCAATTCTAACAGCATTGATGTAACCGATTTTTTTAATCGAAATGTAGGTAGTTTACATATCAACGAAACAACAGGAAATCCACTCCAACCTGATGTAAGTTTTAGAGGGTTCAAGGCTTCCCCCTTGTTGGGTACACCGCAAGGAATAGCCGTTTACCAAGATGGAGTTAGGCTCAATGAAACGTTTGGGGATGTCGTTCATTGGGATTTGATTCCGAAATTGGCCATGCGAAGCATCGAAATAGTACCTGGCTCAAATCCCTTGTTTGGATTAAATGCCCTTGGAGGTGCTATTTCGCTTCAAACTAAATCAGGATTTAGCGATATTACCCCGATTGTTTCCTTGAGTGGTGGTTCTTTTGGACGTTTTATCGGAGAAATGTCCATCGGAAATCATCAGAAAAACTGGGCATATTTTATGGCAGGAAGTCATTTTAGAGAACGTGGTTGGCGAGATTTTTCTAACTCAGAAGCAAGTCAGTTATTCGGAAAAGTATCCTATCAAACAACTCGAACCTCTTTTGATTTGAGTGTTTCAGCAGGACATAGTAACCTTTTGGGAAACGGCCCTCTGCCAGCAGAATTATTAGCAGAAAACAGAACAGCCGTTTATACGCATCCTGATATGACTAAAAATTCCCTAGCCATTTTTACGCTTTCAGGTACGCATGAATTGAAAAAAGGGATAAAGCTTAATGGAAATATCTATTCCAGAACAAAAGAAAGCTACACTTTCAATGGCGATGCCAGCAATTATCAAAAAGGCAAAGATGGTTATTTATATCACGAAGAAGAGGAGGGCGAAGAGGACGATGATGATGACGATGATGATGACGACGATGAGCCAGTAATCGATCAGTTTGGAAACAAAATCATCGCAACAGAAGCCGTATTATCAGCAACAAACAATATCACCAATAGTACACAACACAATGCAGGTGGTGTCATGCAAGCCATTTTTGAATCCGAATTTTTAGGTGGAAAAAATCTAGCTACAGTGGGTGTCAGTGCAGATATGGGGAATGTCAACTTCACTTCTGAAACAGAATTGGCTCAGTTAACAGAAGACCGTTCAACCATTGGAAGTGGTCTATATGACCAAGAAGCAAACGTGGGTGTAAAAGTCAAGAATAACACCATGAGTGTCTATTTCTTGGAGCATTTTTCGCCGATAGAAGCACTTAGCATTGCATTGGCAGGGCGTTTTAACTATACACATACCGTATTAGAAGACCAAATTGGCGTGGCACTCAACGGAGACCATACGTTTACGCATTTTAATCCTTCCTTAGGAATCACCTGGCGAATGTCGAAAAATGCCGATATGTACATGAATTACAATTTGGCAACTCGCACGCCCACTCCTGTTGAATTAACCTGTGCAGACCCTCTTGACCCTTGTCGTTTACCCAATAGTTTTTTGTCGGATCCTCCGCTGAAACAGGTGGTGGCAAGTACGTTTGAAATCGGTTGGAGAGGTAAAATAAAGGCATTGTTTAATTGGAATGCGAGTTTGTTCAGTACCGTTTTGAGTGATGATATTTACTTTATCAGTGCTGGTGCGTATCGTAATGCTGGATACTTTACCAACATTGGTACGAACCTCCACAAAGGGCTTGAACTGGGCTTGAATAAAAGCCTTGGCAAGTGGACTGGCTTTGTGAATTATACTTATTTGAACGCCGTTTTCGGACAAGATTTTACTGTAAATAGTCCACATCATCCAGAGGCAGTTAATGGCGAAATTTCGGTAAAAGAGGGTAGTCGAATTCCCTTGATTCCTCAACATATTTTTAAAATGAGTATCGAGTATCAAGCGAATGCGGTATTTTCCCTTGCAACGGATGTACTCTATAATGGTAGCCAATATATGCGAGGCGATGAAGCCAACTTATTAGAACCCTTAAAGGCTTACTGGTTAATTGGGCTACGTACCAATGCACAACTTAGTACGCATTTGAATGCTTTTGTACGAGTGAATAATGTGTTGAATGCGGAGTACACAAGTTTTGGAATGCTTGGCGATCCGAACCAATTGCCCATGTTTAGTAGCCTCCAAGATAAGCGTTTTTTAACCGCAGGAACTCCCCTATCCGTTCAGCTTGGGGCAACATGGCAGTTTTAGATTGAATTATTGAAAGAAGTGTTTTGAGAATCCCCCCTTCTCGTTGGAATTTCTTGATTTCCTGTCTGTTTTGCTAATAAGCTCACAGCAGTTTGATGTTTATTTCTCTCACCAAAGACGATTTTATCAAGGAAATCAATTGCTTGGTTTCCTCCGATAATGATAGGCAAGCATTACTGTTTGTCCCAAAAAACGTTGTGCCGTTGCTTAGTTGCTACGTGGAAAATAACCGACGGCCATCGGGTATTTCCAGTAATCGTAACAGTCAAAACAACGACACAAGTATTGTTCGATTCAAAAATCACTTTTCAGTAATCTCAAATTTTAAACGATTCAAAAGTATGAAAAAATTATTTACTGCCGTAGCATTACTCGGATTATTTAATTCAGCAGTGATGGCTACTTCCGAAGGAGACACTTCAACAGAACCAAGTGCAACAAGCAAGAAGCCTACCAAAAAAGCACTTACGCTTGCTGGCGGTTGGAAGACTGGTTTTTCAGGAAACATCAACACGCACTACGTTTATACTTCGGTTGAACAAAACCCTGTTCAAGTCGATGGCGGTTTTGTGCCTACTGGCAAAGCGGGAGTACATTCAGTCCAAAATGGGTTGTTACCAGCTTCGTTGGTTTTCTCGGCAAATAAAGTAACAGCCGATAGCTTAGAAATTGGTGCAACCATCGGAACATTCGTCGGAACGGTTTCTAATGGAGCATTATCGTATTCAGACGTAGATGTTCGTCAGGCTTTTATGACCATTTCTAAAAAGAAAATGGGAACATTTTTATTGGGACGTAACTTCGGAATCTTTGGTTTTGATGCTATCATCAACGATATGTCTTTGGTTGGTCAAGGTGCAGTACTTTCTCCTAAAAACCCTGCGAATACGTCACTGGGTGGCATTGGCTTTGGGTATATCTATTGCGATCGTCTTTCTCAAATCAATTACACCACTCCTACTTTTAGTGGCATCACGCTTACCGCAGGTGTTTTTCAACCTATCAATGTACTTGGCGGAGCAGAAACGGTGTCAACAAGTCCGGGTATTCACGGAAAGGCAACTTATGCAACTACAGCAGGAAGTACTAAAATCAATTTCAGTGCATCGGTATTAAGTCAAGATATTACTCCAGATGTAACCAACGCAAAATCAGTTTCAGCTACTGCTTTTGATGTGTTTGGTAAATTATCAGCAGGAGCATTTGGTTTATCTGCTTACTATTATTCAGGAAGTGGCATTGGCACAACGGCTTTATTCTTGCAAAGTACTGATGCTGCTGGCAACGCACGTACAAGCAACGGTTTCTATATTCAACCAACAGTGACTTTCGGTAAAACGAAAATAGGAGTAAACTACGGAGTAAGTAATTTGACAAAAAACTCAGTAGATGCTAACACCTTGTTGTCGCAACACCAACGAATTACGGTAGGGGTTTATCATACCATTACAGACGGCTTAACGCTTGTTACTGAGTACACAAATTTATCGACTAAAAACCAAGGGGGGGCATCTAATACCGCATCATCATTCAATGTAGGCTGTATGTTGTTCTTCTAAAATCTGTTGGTGTTGAATATTAATTAACTAACTGATTTTAAATCCAAAATTCAAAATCCATCATTTATAATTATTACCTAACATCGGTATCAAATGGCTTTTTTTCTAATCGTTGAGCCTGATTAACAAGGTCATTTATACCGATGTTTTGTTTCCATTTTTCATAGTTAAGTATTGGTTAATAGGGTTTGTGCATTCATTTTGGACGATTTAATCCTCATAATGATTTCCTTTTTTTAGTAAAAGATGAGGTTGTGTAAAAAGTTAGAAGTTTATAAGAAACCGTTGCTCGGATTAAAGCAAAAAGTAGATTTTCTATTTTTAAAATACGGTTTAATAGCATATTAAGTACAAAGAATTCATTAGCTAAACCTATATGTTTTTACTAATAAATTGACAGTAAGGTTGTTATGAGTTAAGTCTTGTGGGTTTTTCCACCAACTTAGTTGCTACAAAATGCTTTAAACATTAAGCTCTACACTTTTTACACACCTTAATTAAATTCCAATTTAAAAATCAAACAGACAATATCATGTTACATAAATATTCCTACATATTTTTAATAAGCTCTTGTGTTTCATTAGGAGCATTCGCTGCTAAAAATCCTACTGCTAATACCCTTGTTAAAGCAGGAGATTCCGAAGGGAAAAAAGTATTCAAACAAAACTGCGTGGCTTGTCACGGACAAAAAGGAGAAGGCATTGTCGGCCCTAACCTGACGGACGATTATTGGATACATGGCAACAAGTTATCCGATGTGGTGAAGGTCATCACGAATGGTGTTCCTGCCAAAGGAATGATGGCTTGGAAACCTCAATTAAGTACAGCACAGATTCAAGCGGTGGCTAGTTATGTGCTTAGTCTGAAAGGCTCTGCTCCTGCTAATGGAAAAGCTCCTCAAGGCAAGCGTTATGCAAGTGTTACAAAAGCAACACCCGTGATTGCAAGTAAAACCATCGTTGCTCCCAAAGTGACTAAAGTAGCCAATGCAATACCAGCACCTGCGGTGGTAACTACTAAAGCAGACACCGTGAAGGCTATTGCCGAAACACCCGTTGTGACTCCAGAGGTATCAGCAGCTCCAGTGGTTACTGTTTCTACGGAAGATGATAACATTGGTAAATCAATGGCTCTTACAGGAAATGTATCGTCGGGTCAACGTTTATTTAATGCCATGTTGGGTTGTTCGCATTGTCACGGAACAAATTCAGTGGGGCATTCGGATAACCGTAATTTACGTGAAATAAAAAAGAGAAAAGGCGATGTAGCACCAACGTTTAACGAAGTATTCAGAAATGGACGTACAGGAACTGCTATGCCATCTTGGGCTCACTTGTCGCCAAAACAAATTGCTGATATTCGTTCATTTATTGTGTCAATTCAAGAAGAGTAAGCATTTAAACACGCTAATATGTTAATCAAGTTATTTAACCAGTGCGATAGCAAATGTCATTTTGCTGTCGCTTTTCTGGTTTTCGGTCTTGCAATCGCTTAGACCAAATTTCCTATTAATCAATACTATTAATTCGGTTATCAACAGGCTGTGAATAGCTTAGTAGATAGCAAATTGAACTTTAACGAGGTAAACAACTATCCCCATGAAACAAGTGAAAATTACTAGCCTACTGGCTTTTGTCCTTTGTGCCAATCTTGCCTTCGCTCAGCAAGAGCTTGTTTATGTTACTAATGAAGATGCCAATTCGCTAACGGTTCTTGACGGTGGCACGCATGAATTACTAGCACAAGTTCCCGTTGGTCAACGTCCACGAGGACTTAGAACAAGTGCCGATGGGCGTTTGATTTATGTGGCAACAAGTGGTTCACCAAAATGTCCGCCTTCGATGGCGGATGAAGACTGTGCCAAACTAAAAACCGATAAAAGCAAAGATGGAATTGCCATTGTTGATGCCCTGACCTTAAAAGTGATTGGAACATTACCAAGTGGTTCAGACCCCGAACAATTTGATTTAAGTCCAGACGGAAAAACGATGTACATCGCCAACGAAGATGCCCATTTGATGACCGTAGTGGATATTGTTAAGCGTAAAATTGTAAAACAAATTCCTGTAGGAAAAGAACCCGAAGGTGTTTGTGTAAGTCCTGATGGGAAGTTGGTAGGCATTACGAGCGAGTCGGACAGAAATATTTCGTTGATAGATACTCGAATTTTAAAAGTAATTGCAAAAATCATCGTAGGGCAACGTCCTCGTAACCTCGTTTTTTCTTCGGATGGGCATTTTGCCTACGTTTCGGGAGAGTTTGACCAAAGTGTCACGGTGATTGATGTCAAAACAAAAAAAGCGATAAAAACCATCACCTTACCAGAAGGGACTTTACCGATGGGCTTGGTCATAAGTCCAGATAACCGTTGTTTGTATGTCTCTAATGGGCGAGCAAAGACGATTTCTGCTGTTAATTTAAGTACCAATACTATAGAGAAATCGCTAGAAGTAGGCAAAAGACCTTGGGGAATCGCTCTTAGTAGCGATGGTAAGTGGCTATATACCGCCAACGGTTTATCGAATGATATTACCGTAGTGGACGTTCAAACGTTTAGCGTTTATAAGAAATTAACTGTTGAAAAAACACCTTGGGGAATTGTGGTAGGAAAAAATGTAAAATAATGGATGGATATAAAAAATCCCCTTCTACATTGCGTAAAAGGGGATTTTTATAAAA
>JBMLRK010000410.1:0-1935 GCA_049241065.1 Spirosomataceae bacterium | reverse complement strand
GCTTATATCGTTTTGTGCGTAAATACGAATGCTAATAACTAGCAGGAAGAGGGTATGGAAAATGGTTTTCATGTGAGCTATTGTTAGTTATTCATTGACTTATTGCTCACGCACCTCTTTATCTTTAACCGTCATTTCCCAATCGCCAAAACTACCGTATAGAACCATTGAGCCAAAACGAAACTTATCAACGAGTTCTGTCCCTTCCGAAACCGAATCGAAAAATTCTTTGTCCACAGGAAGCTCAAACTCAATGGCATTTACGGCATCTTTGATATGCTTTTTAATACTTAACGAAAAGTGCGATTGCTTTAAGCGAATTTTCAAAATGTATTTAGGGCCACCACCGGCACTACCCGTTTTTAGTGCTTGTACTTGAGCCGCCAAAAGGGCATTTTCTTTTTTAAGACGTTCTACTTCGGCATTATTTCCGCAAGAAGTCAAGAAGAACGATGCAAGAAGAAGGATAAAAAGATTTTTCATGTTTGTTGGGGTTTGTTGAAATACTTTATCTCCCCAAATCTACCAATTTTCCATCAAAACCCAACCCTCAAAATCCTTAAACGGTTCGTTCCTTTATTGGGTGGTAAATACACTCAAATTGCTAGATAATGCACCTCAAATTTTTGCTTACTTCCGATAAACCTTATCTTTGGTTTTGAAATAAATTCATCAAACTAAAAAAGGGCTTTGCATCAAGGAAAGGATGCTACAGACGAAGCTGGTCAAATCGTATGTATAAAACTATTAAGATTAAAACAAATGCGGTGCCTCAACAGGCTTGTCCGCATGTATTGGTGATTTACACAGGGGGAACGCTCGGGATGGTCTATGACCCCAAAGTAAAAGGTTTAGTGCCTTTTGATTTTGCCCAAATTCCTGATAATTTACCCGAAATTGCTCGCTTAGATTTCGAAGTGTCGGTTTTAACATTGGCAAGATTAATTGATTCGTCGAATGTGAAACCTGATGTTTGGATTCATTTGGCAACGATTATCCAAGAAAATTACAAGGATTATGATTCTTTTGTGATTTTGCACGGAACCGACACAATGGCTTATTCGGCTTCTGCCTTGAGTTATTTACTCGAAAATCTAAATAAACCTGTTATTTTTACAGGAGCTCAATTGCCGATTGGTATTGCTCGTACCGATGCCAAAGAAAACTTTATTACCGCTCTCGAAATTGCGGCTGCCAAACAAAATGGTCATCCTGTTATTTCGGAAGTTTGTATTTATTTCAATGCGGTGTTGTTACGGGGAAATCGGGCGAGAAAGCACGAAAGTGTGCAATTCAATGCCTTTGAGTCGGAAAATTACCCTGTCTTAGCCGATGCTGGCGTATTTATTCGCTACGCATTTCCATTTATCCGTCATTATCGCCAACACGTTAGCTTGAAAGTGCATAAAAAGCTGGACGAAAATGTGGTTGTCTTGCGGTTATTCCCTGGTATTTCGGAGAAGGTGGTAAAGAGTGTTTTGGGAATAGTAGGACTCAAAGGAGTAGTGTTGGAAACGTATGGCTCTGGAAATGCTCCTACTGACGAATGGTTTTTGGACTTGATTAAACAGGCGATTTCGTCGGGAGTAACGATTTTTAATGTGTCCCAGTGTAACGGGGGAAAGGTGACGCAAGGGCATTATCAAACCAGTATGCGATTAAAGCAATTGGGCGTAGTGAGTGGTTCGGACATTACGACGGAGGCTGCCATTACCAAATTGATGTTTGTATTGGCTCAAACAGACGAACCAGAAGAAATTAAACAACTGTTGGCTCACCCGATTGCGGGAGAAATGAGCTGAAAACGGATGTTGAATTTTGGATTTTGAATTTTGGATGATGAGGCACAGTATCAGTCAATCCAACACTCAAAATCCAACATCCAAAATCAAACTTATCATCTAATCCATTTGAAAATGCAAAAAAACAATTCTA
>JBMLRK010000409.1:0-8243 GCA_049241065.1 Spirosomataceae bacterium | reverse complement strand
CACATGAAACTCAACTTACTCATTTTAGCCCTTTGTTCAAGTATTCCTTTATTTGCTCAAAAAGGAAGTCCCAAAGATAATTTTACCACCGAAATTTCAAAGGTAAAAGCTGATTTTAACAAAGATGGTTTACCCGATTATGCCATTGTGCAACAAAATCAAAAAGGCAAACAAGCTCCTTATCGCTTACAAATCTTTTTCGGACAAGCCGATGGTTCGAATAAATTAGTGTTATCTTCTACCAAAGCCATTGAAGCTCAATATGCAGAGGGAAAAGACAATTCTGGAAATGGCTTCCTAGGGCTCAGCGTTAAAAACAACGTATTGAGTATTGACAACGAATTAACAAGAGGACATTTTGAACATAAATTCAGATTCCAAAATGGCAATTTTGAATTGATTGGCTTCACAGAAGTATCCTCCGACGGACATGGTCAGATGGAAACTACGGATTTTAATCTATCCACAGGAATTAGAAATGAATTGGTAGAAAACTATGAAACTGATAAAACAATCAGCAAAACCCAAAAGAAAGTTATGATTAGACCACTTCCTAAATTACAGGATTTCAGACCTTTTGCAACTGAATTGTATTAAAGTACTGGCACTTGATTATAAATGAAAAATTTTACACCTGACAGGTTTCAGAAACCTGTCAGGTGTAAGATTGGATAAGGTACTATCTCGTCAACTCAATTTTATACTTTTTACCTTTAATTTTTTCTTGTCTTACCAAGTGTAACATATCCATTACCTTATCTTTCTTCACCGCCACAAAAGCCATAAAATCCATCAATTCGATTTTACCTACGTCTTCTTTTGTCAATTTCCCTTTTTGGATAAAACAACCTACAATATCAATTTTACTCAATTTATCCTTCTTCCCTCCGCTGATATAAACCGTTTGCCATTCTGACACAGGAGGCAAAGGTAAAGCCATCGAGAAATCCAATAATTCAGGGTCTTCGTTGATGTAATCAGGTAATTGTTCGTTTCGGTGCATCAGCAAATAAGCAGTTCCATCTGCTGCCTGACGAGCCGTACGTCCGTTACGATGTACAAAATCTTCGTGCTTCAAGGGTAAATGATAATGAATCACGTGCCTGACATCTGGAATATCCAAACCACGAGCCGCCAAATCAGAAGCGACCAAATAGGTAACCGTTCCATTTCTGAATTTAATGAGTGTTTTTTCACGGTCTAACTGATCCATTCCGCCATGGAAAAATGCCGAAGATTCGATACCTGCATCTTGCAAAATCTCAAAAGCACGCTCCGTTGCATCACGGTGATTACAGAAAATCAAGGTCTGCTCTGCTCCCACAAAACTTAATAATTCCACCAAACGGTCTGCCTTATCTTTTGATTCAGAAACCACCATTTTGACCGCTAGACGATCAGTTGAAGGTTCTAATTCTTCATCCTTCGTAAAGTTAACCACTCTTGGACGTTCAATTCCTGTAAATTCTGGAATCTTAGTACGAGAGGTAGCCGAAACCAAAATTTTCTTATTTAAACGCCCCAAACGCTCCATGATAAACGACATTTGATCGTGGAATCCCATCGCCAAAGACTTATCAAATTCGTCCAATACAAGGGTTTGAATCGTGTCCACTTCAAAAGTTCTACGCATCAAATGGTCAAAAATACGCCCAGGTGTACCTACTAATACCGCTGGCGGAGAACTTAAATTTTGAATTTCAGTTGCCATGGAGTGTCCCCCATAACAGGCATTAATTTTGAAACCCGTTCCCATTTTCTTCCAAACAGATTCAATCTGGATGGCTAATTCACGAGAAGGACTCAATATCAAACATTGTACCGTTGGTATATCTGCCTTTAATTGAAACAGCACAGGCAATAAAAACGCCAAGGTTTTCCCCGAACCTGTTGGAGCTAACAATAGCACCTCCGATTCTTCTTGAATGGATTTAAAGGCAGCATCCTGCATCGGATTTAACTGCTCAATTCCTAAATTACTTAAAATATTTTTAACTACGTCGTTGATTTCCATAGTACAAAGGTAATCATAAATTAAGGATTTTATGGAACAAGCCCTATGAATCACCTCGATGAATTAAGATAATTACCCTATTATATCGCTCCAAAAAATCCTACCTTTGCACTAATTACAGGAAAATCAAACCCGTAAAATACATTTATTTTCAACCCATTGACAGCAAACTGACCTTTATATAGATGGCGATTCACACACTTGAAGACCTGAAAACAGGAAAATTAAAAGGCACCACCCGACTAAAACTTTCGTGTAATTTAGAAGAATTTCCTACCGAAATATTCACGCTAGCAGATACGCTCGAAATTCTGGATTTATCAGGGAATAAGTTAACGAGCCTACCCGCTGAAATCAGTTGCTTAACGAAATTGAGAATCGCTTTTTTCTCCGATAACTTATTTACAGTTTATCCCGCCGAACTAGCGAGTTGTAAACAATTAAGTATGATTGGGTTTAAAGCTAATAAAATAGTCATCATTCCTGACAATGCCTTTACTCCTGCCTTGCGTTGGCTCATTCTTACGGACAACTGTCTTTCAGAAATCCCTGCATCTTTAGGTGATTGTCCGCTATTGCAAAAACTCATGTTAGCTGGTAATCAGCTCAGTAGCCTACCGTCGTCCCTTGCCAACTGCACGAACTTAGAATTACTGCGAATTTCAGCAAATCAGTTTGAAAGCCTTCCTGATTGGTTACTTGAAATGCCCCGTTTAACATGGCTTGCATTTGCGGGTAATCCTCTAAATGCCCATTTAAGACCACAGCACTCTTTACCAGAAATCACTTGGGATTCGTTAGTAATTGCGGAACAGTTGGGCGAAGGAGCTTCTGGTATTATTTCAAAAGCACATTGGCAACAAGAGGAAGTTGCCGTGAAAGTTTTCAAAGGAGCAATTACAAGTGACGGACTACCTGCGGATGAAATGAAAGCCTGCATGGCCATTGGGCAACATCCAAATCTGATTAAAGTAATCGGTAAAATTGCAGCTCATCCAGCCAATAAGCAGGGTTTAGTATTTACCATCATTCCTTCGCATTTTACCAACTTGGGCGGCCCTCCTAGTTTTGAAACTTGTACCCGAGATACCTTTGACGATGATACCACATTCACGATAGAAGCAGTGATTCATATCTTAAAAGGAATGGCTTCGGTATTATTTCATTTGCATCAACAAGGCATTGTCCATGCAGATTTTTACGCCCATAATATCTTAGTGAATCAAGAGGCATTCCCCCTATTAAGCGACTTTGGTGCAGCCAATTTTTATGATCGTAAAGACATACAGGTAAGCAAAGCAATAGAACGAATGGAAGTAAGGGCATTTGGTTGCCTTATAGACGACTTAATAAGTAGAATCGACGTGGAGGAGCAAACAACTACACAGAATGCGTTAAATCGCTTAAAAACAAGTTGTATGCAAGAATCTGTACAAGAACGTCCAACCCTATCAGAAGTTATCGAAGAGTTAAACCGATTATAAGGTTATTTTGGGTAAAAAAAGGGAGTATGTAAAAAGTCTAAAGTGTATGAGATTAAAGCTAAAATCAAATGTACTAATTTGATAAAAAATAGTAAGTCTAAAATTTTATGTTAGCACAATACTATTTGGTATGAAATACTTTAAACGTTAAACTCTAACACTTTTTACACACTCCCTTTTCTACTAGCGTTTTGACTGAACCAAATACTGTTGATATTGGTCTTCGGATAAAACAGCCTTTAATTCACGATCCTTTCCTACTTTCAATGCCGTGATTTTGTCGTGCATCTTAGAGCGTACCTCTTCAGGAATAGGGGGCGTCAACTTTTTCATCTCGTTAAACAAATCTACTCGCTTAATCATATAAGCGGTAACAATGCGTTCAACTTTGCCTACTTGCTCATCTGTGAGTTTTAGCTTTTTAGTCATCTCCTTTACTTCAAATGCTGAATTTCGTTCAGCATCCAAGCCTGTTTCAGACTGTCGAGCATTCTCAGTAGCATAGTACACATTCCTAACATTGGCATACCCTCCTTGAGCATGGCAATGTCGATCGACGGATGACATAAGCACAAGGCTAAATGTCATTAAGCCAATCTGGTTTAATGATTTTTTAAAAGAATTCATATATTTTTTCTGGGTTATTTATTTGGATACTTAAATCCGAATACAAGATAACATTTTTTAGCAAAAAAGTAAACGTATATAGATAGTTTTCAAGCAATTATAGTATTAATTATTTATAAAATTCAATACTTTTCAAAAATGTTTACACAAAAAAAAGCCCTCGTAAAATACGAGGGCTTTTGCACTAACAATCAACTAGTTAAACCCAGTTGACTCCTTTTTTTAATAAGTTCAATGTTTTTTCTTCTTCCGAATCAGGTTCAACCTGATAATTGTACACCCACTTGGCCATTGGTGGCATACTCATCAATATTGATTCGGTTCTACCATTTGTTTCAAGACCGAACTTTGTGCCTCTGTCATGTACCAAATTAAATTCTACATAACGGCCACGTCTTAAATATTGAAAGTTTTTCTCATTTTCTGTAAAATCTAATGCCGCATTCTTATTCATAAAGTGCGTATATATCGGAGCAAAAGCTTCACCAATACTTTTCACAAAATCAAAGATTTCCTCCTTAGTTCGATTTTCATCTGGTTTTTGATAATCAAAGAAGATACCCCCAATTCCACGAGTTTCATTACGATGTGTATTAAAGAAGTAGTCATCAGCCCATTGCTTAAACTTTGGATAATAGTTTGCATCGTGCTTATCACAAGCATCCTTCAATTGCTGATGAAACCAACGAGCATCGTCTTCAACCACATAGTGAGGTGTAAGGTCTATTCCTCCTCCAAACCAACACGTTCCATTCGACATTTCAAAATAGCGAACATTCATGTGAATGATAGGAACTTGTGGGCTTTGTGGATGAATCACAATGGATACCCCTGTGGCAAAGAAATCAACTTTTTCAGTTAAGCCCATAGAGGTCAACATTTTCTCGTGTAGGTCGCCCCAAACAGCCGAAAACATTACACCACCTTTCTCGATGACGTTACCCTCTTGAATTACTCTCGAACGACCACCTCCTCCTTCAGGACGATCCCAAAGGTCTTCGGTAAAACTAGCCTTTCCATCAGCTTTTTCAAGAGCTACACAAATAGTATCCTGTAATCCTTGAAAATAGCTTTTAATTTCTTCTTTACTTATCATAAAATAATTTTTAACGAATCGAATCTACAATTGCATCAGGATTTGGATTCTGATAACGTGGAGCAACTAGGGAATCTCCAAAGATAGAAGTACTATCACCTACCGCATTTCCTTCTCTTGGTGGCCCATACGTGCCTAAGCAATTCACATTTTTACTAAATCTTTTTGGATCTATCCGATCAAAAGCAACAGGACGATACATTTTCAAGTCTTTATCATCAATCACTTTCAACATAAATCGTTTGTATAGCGGCATTGCTGTTTTCGAACCTTCGCCATAAGCCCCTGTTCGGAAGTGAATTGAGCGGTCATCACCACCTACCCAAACACCCGTAATCAGGTTGTGGGTCATCCCGATAAACCAACCGTCTGAATGGTTAGAGGTTGTACCCGTCTTTCCTGCAAAAGCAGGTTGATAACGATTTTCGGCTGGCATTAACCTAGAGCCATCGCCCCAAAGCAAACTACTACCCGTTCCACCATCATAAATTGTCCCTTCTAACATGGTACGCATCAGCAAAGCCGATTCTTTCTTGATAACTCGCTTAATCTCAGGGTCAAAATGTTGAATTACATTTCCATTTTCATCTTGAATTTCCATAACCAAAAGCGGTTCTGCATGTAAACCTTCATTGATAAAGGCGGTATAAGCCCCTACCATTTCATAAAGAGACACGTCAAAAGAACCTAAACCAATGGATGCAACGGGTTGCATATAACTGTCAATCCCCATCGTTCTGGCATAATACATCACGGTATCTGCCCCTACTTCATCGGTTAACTTTGCGGTAATCGAGTTAATTGATTTTGCCAAAGCACGCTTAATAGGCATTCTTGAATACGTAAAGCGGCCATCTGCATTATTTGGTTTCCAGATTTTCACTTCTCCTTTTTCTTCTACTTCTATTTCGAAAGGTTCATCTCTCATTTCGTAACAAGGAGACAAATCTTTAGGGCCATCAATCGCTGCGGTATAAACAAAAGGCTTAAACGTAGAACCTGGCTGACGTTTTCCTTGCTTAACGTGGTCATATTTGAAGTATTTAAAGTCTAAACCTCCAACCCATGCTTTGATGTGGCCTGTGTACGGATCTAAGGTCATCATACCCGCTTGTAAAAAGCGTTTATAATAGCGGATTGAGTCATAAGCCGTCATTTCACGTTGTTCTTCTCCACGCCCTGTGTTCGAATACACCCACATTTTACGTTTCACATTCTTCATGTAATACCAAACAGAATCTTGATTACTAGGGAATTTCTTCACCAACGTACGGTAATAATCTGTTCTTTTAGCTACGGTATCTATGAATCCAGGGATTTCTACCCCTTTTTCATCTGCCCATGGGTTTTTACCAGACCACTGACTATCAAATACCTTCTGAGTAGCTCGCATTCCTTCTGAGACGGCATCTTCTGCGTGCATCTGTAAATGCGAATCAATAGTGGTGATAATCTTCAAACCATCACGATATAAATCAATTTCAACGCCATTCTTCTCTGCCCATTCGTTCAAATATTTGGCAACTGCTACTTTAAAATAGTTTCCATTACCATCGTAAGGTGATTCCTCTTTTTCACGTAAGACAATCGGTAGCGGAGCAAGTGAATCATAGTCTGCCTGAGTTAAATACTTATACTTAACCATCTGAGCCAATACCGTATTCCTGCGTTTCCACGACTTATTCTCTTCCAAAGGTTTGTCTCTATAACGAATCGGATTGTACGTTGTAGTTGCTTTTTGCATACCAATCAACACGGCAGCTTCTTGCAAATTCAAACTATCTGGCGATGTATTGAAATAGCGTTTAGCTGCTACTTTAATTCCATAAGCATTACTACCAAAGTCAACGGTGTTCAGATACCAAAGAATAATTTCATCTTTCGTATAATACCGTTCCAATTTAATAGCAGTAAGCCATTCTTTTGTCTTAATAACAAGTGTCTTTACCACAGGAACAAATCCCAACAAGCCTTTTTTGGCTAATCCTTCTTTCTTACGAGTCTTAAACAGGTTTTTAGCAAGCTGTTGCGTAATCGTACTACCGCCTCCTCTTTCTCCACCTTTGAAGATTCCAACCGCCACACCAGCCATTGCACGAATATCAATACCTGAGTGTTTATAAAAACGGGCATCTTCTGTAGCAACTAGGGCCTTTGTTAAATACGGAGAAAGTTCTTTGTAGGTTTTAACTGGTGTTCTATTTTCTTGAAAAAACTTTCCAAGTAAGACACCATCTGCTGAATAAATTTCAGAAGACTGAGATAATTTAGGATTTTGAAGTTCGCCTACAGATGGGAGTTCGCCCGTAAGCCATAAAAAGTTAGTCTCAACACAAAAGATAAAAAATACACCCGCCAAAACAGTTCTAGAAAATAATTTCCATAAACGTTTTACAATTGGATAGTATTCAGAATCCCTATTAATCCCTAAGGAATCAATCAGAGCTTCTTTTCTTTCAGGAATTGAATCAAGGAAGGATTGTAATTCGAAGGCCTTTTGCTTGCCGAAAATGACTTGTACTATTTTTTTTACGATAGACCATAATAGGCCTAAAACAGCTTTATAGGCTGAATGAAAGGCCATTCCAAGGTTCTGAAAAAAATTCTTTAATCTAATCATCATATACTAGACTTATCAGGGATAAAATAAGCGACAAGTTACGACATTTTTTCAAGTTTCTGGAAAAGAAATCTCTAAAATGACGGCCAATCTTTTTGGGGTAAAAAAAACATAACGTTTGAATAACATAAAATTCACTCATCTATTGTAAGATTTATTAAAAAATACCCTTGAATAGCATTTCAAGGGACATTTAATCAAAAAAAGTTTTCAGTATATCTTACTGATTATCAAAGACAAAGACATTTTTATTCAAAAAAATACATTTTTTTTCACTCAAAGACTTGCATATTAAATTTCAAACGCCTAATTTTGCATCATCAAACAACAACAATGTCACACACAAATAGAGAGCTGGCAGAGTGGTCGATTGCGGCAGTCTTGAAAACTGTTGACTGTAAC
>JBMLRK010000408.1:0-15387 GCA_049241065.1 Spirosomataceae bacterium | reverse complement strand
CTGCCGAAGCCATGTACATTCCTTCACGGAAACCGATTTTTCCTACAGGAATATTCGGAGCAACGTGTTGTCCTAACATTTTAGAAGGAGCAGGATTTTGTAAAGCACCTTCTGCAATCATAATACTTGCTCCACCAGGGGCTTTTTCCTCCGCAGGTTGAAAAACCAATTTTACCGTTCCTTCAAAATCGTCACGCATTCTTGACAAAATCTTGGCAGTACCCAACAACGACGACGTATGTACATCGTGTCCACAAGCGTGCATTACGCCCGCATTCAACGATTTATAAGGAACATCATTTGCTTCAACAATTGGCAAAGCATCCATATCTGCACGAAGAGCAACTACCTTTTTATCAGGGTTGCGTCCTTCAATTGTTGCAACTAAACCTGTATTTGCAATGGAAGTAGCTTTAATGCCCATTTCTTCTAGGCGAGCAGCTACGTATTTTTGTGTATTAAATTCCTGAAACGACAATTCAGGATTAGCATGTAAATAGTGACGATTCGCCACAAACTCGCCCGCCATTTCAGCGGCTAATTGTTTGATTTTATCTTTCATTTTATTTGAAATCTCTTTTCCTACATTTATTGCAATGTGCGTTATGCCATCATTGCAGCTAAAATACTATCTCTTTTTTGAGAAGAAATCGTTAGGTTTTGCAGACTTCTTTCCGTTTTATTTCTAATTTCTATCTTATCGAATAAGCGTTGAAGTTTTACCCAAAGCTCCGCTTCGATACCTAATACTTCTTCTAATTGAATGGCTAATTCAATACTAATTTTTTTCTTTTCTCGGAGCAACCCATTTAAGAAAGGTTGGCTAATACCTAATTTTTCGGCTAGTTCTATTTGCGTTAAGCCTCTTTCCTTAATTTCGTTACGTAGCAATTCACCTGGGTGCATAACTAAAGGAGGAATCTGATTTGATTCTAATCGCTTCTTCATAAATGTTAGTGATAATCTGTTAAGTCTTTTTATCAAAACGTATTATTATCACAACAAAAATATAACCTTTTAGGTTATAAAGTCAGAACTCAATCTTTTTTATTAAATATCCGTATCCCAAATTCTACAAATTCGGTCAGCTTCTTTTAAGATAAACGGAAGGCGATATTCACCAGCCATTTGCTCAATAAGTAATCTTGCTTCCTGCTGTTCTATGCCAAGGCTAGTGATGTATAAGGGTTTTACACTCTCCCCTCGCAAAAGCTCAACATCATCGGCACTTAAAAATTTGGTTTTTGCTACACCAATAATGGGGATTCTGAAAGGTAGTTCTTCATACAAATATGCCCCAAGCCCCTTCTTTTCTCCTAAAGTCACGTAACTGTCCACGACAATACAATCAATCGGTTCTGAAATTTGGGATAATGTTTGTAGAAGACAAGGCAATTCCCTTTTGTAAAAGCTACCAGACTCATAATCAGCAACATTGTCAATCACAACTTTGTATGTTTTATACGTTATTGCTTGCCAATCTTCAATTAATAAACAGGCACACTGAGCCTGTTTATCTTTATAATCTACATCAAATACAGCTATCATTATATTACAAATTCAACCAACGCTTCAAGTTTTCATTTTCAGCATCAATCAATTCTACATGATATTTGCCTTCTGGCGTAATTTGTAAATCCAAGCCCACTTCACTTAATAAAGCGGCAGTCATGTTTTCGAGTGGACTTGCTCCTGCAATACATTCGTCAAAATAAACTTTTAACGAATCGCCATAAACTAGTTCGCAAACGGTGCGATAATCGCCAAGGGTATAACCAATACCTGTTTTGCCGTAGCGTTCCCACATCAACCTCATCACATCATTCAATGATTTTTGATGTTGGTGTTTTAGGCGAATGGTTAAGTCTAATAATAACGCAACTAACGCTCCTTTTTGATAAATAGATACTCGACGGTCTGGAATAGAAGGCGTGTAACCATCTAACCATAAATCGTATGACGACTCAAGCAATGACTGTACGGCACGTCCATCTTGCTCAAAGTGACGTTTCAAAACCGCCCCGAGTTCTTTTATGTATTCTGTGGCTGAAAAAACACCCGATTGAGCCAAGAATAAATCTCCAAAATACGTCGTTACGCCTTCTACGACAAAACCTGTTTCAAAATAGTTTTCTTGGGTTAAATCATAAGGCATCATTTCTTGCGGACGAATCTTACAAATATTCCAAGCATGGAATAATTCATGAGAAGATACCCCCAATAAATCTGCATATAAGCCATCTCCCTCACTAGCTGGCCCTAAGGTAATCATCGTAGAGTTACGATGTTCTACCCCATGATAACAGGCATTAGGCATAATCCAGTTAATGAAATGATATTCTTTTTCAGGAAAATCACCCATAAGAGCAATCTGGTGAGCAGAAAATTGCTCGAAATCCGCTTTTATTTTTTCCCAGTTAGGTTGATAATCACCTAAAAACCAAACTGTAAAGTCTGTATCCCCTACTTTATACCCATCTTTTTGTAAATATGGACTAGCCAACATCGGCGAATCGACTAATTCGTAATAATCGTTCGCTAGTAAGGTATTGCCTTCACGTTGCAATCCGCAAGCGATTTGGAAATTCTCAGGCATCTCAACGCTTACCTGATGTGGCTCAACAATTCTTCCGCTTACGTAAGGTAAACAGTTAATAAAATTGATGTACATCGTTTGGTCGTCCAGATACGAGCTACCTGCATTGGCATGAACACCATTAGCACTTGGTAAAAAAGCAAAATAGCGAAACTTAATAATGACAGAACTCAGCCCTTTTGTAGCAATTTTCCAACGGTCTTTACTGACTTTATAGAAATTAACAGCCTGATTAAAGGTATCAACTACTTCAAATTGTTGAATATTCTTGGCAAAGTTTTGAAGTTCATAACGTCCTGGTCGCCAAGCGGGTAATTGAATCTTAATACGGTCTGAGGTAATGTTTTCGACAACCATTTCAATCGTTAGGAAATGGTTATGAGGATTGTCTGAATAAATTTTATACTTCATCTAACAAAATGTTTAATTGACTGATACAGCAGGAGTGCTGTCGCCTAAGGTACTAAAAACCAGAATACCTTGAAGACCATCGAGTTGGAGAGGGAAATAACTACGTAATGGGAAACGTGATTCACATTTTTTCTCTTTCGGTTAAAAAAACAAAAAATACGGTATTTTTCTGAGAAAGCCAACAGAAGAAAGGTAAAACACCTTCAAAAATACAACATTTATTGGGTTATGAATTTATCTTAATCTCTTTTTTATCGAATTTACTCATAATCAAGCCACAAGGGGTCATAATCTTTTAATAAAGTTTTTGAAGTTTTAAAATCTTTAAGTACCTTTGCAGTCCCATTTTAAGGGCATTGAATTTCTGTTATTTTGAAAAATTCGCTGATATTCGGACAGAATTTGAATAATTTTCAAAATATCTCTGAAAATCAGTTTTTTATACTCCAACAAAGACATTTAACATTTTCGGTAATCAAAATTACTTTGGCTTTTTTTAAAGTATTTTTCAAAAGATTTTCCGAAAAACAATTCAGACAAATAAAATGAAAAGAACGTTTCAACCATCGGTAAGAAAAAGAAAAAACAAACACGGTTTCCGTGAAAGAATGTCCACTCCAAACGGTCGTCGTACATTAGCGGCTCGTCGTGCAAAAGGAAGACATAAATTGACAGTTTCTGACGAGAAAAGAGGTAAATAATTTTTGAGTCGTTAAGGGTTAGATTTAAGTGTTATGCGTATTTTAACAATTAACGGTTAACCAGTTAACGATAAAAAAGTGAAGCATACTTTCCCAAAGTCCGAGCGACTTTCGAGTAAAAAGATTATTGATTCACTCTTCGATAGGGGTAGCGATAAAACACTTGGTGTTTTTCTCTACCCTTTTCGTGTTTCATGTCTTATTCAAGAACCCGACCAACAAGCGGCTACACCTGCTATTTTGATTTCAGTTTCTAAACGCTATTTTAAACACGCTGTTGATAGAAACCTGATAAAAAGAAGAATTCGAGAAGCATACCGCCTTCAAAAGCATCTCCTCTTAGAAAAACCCAATAAGCCCTTACCATCGTCTATTGCTTTTGTGTATATTGCTAAAAAAATAGAAGATTATGCCAAAATCGAAAAATCCATGAAAGGAGTACTTCAGAAGATGGCTCACTGATACGCTTTGCTCTCAATAATTTTGTACCATGAATATGAAAATCCCTTTTAAAGGTCTTATTATCACAGGTGTTGCAGCACTTGGTCTTTCGCTCGCTTCGTTTACTGACCCTGGTGAACGTTTCTTTGATATTGCTAAAAACCTCGATATATATGCTACGCTCTTTAAAGAACTGAATCGTTACTATGTGGACGAAATAAACCCCAATAGAACGATTAAGATTTCGATTGATGCCATGTTAAAGTCTTTTGACCCTTATACCGTCTATTATGCGGAAGACGATATTGAGGATTACATGACCATGACAACAGGGAAATATAATGGTATTGGCATCATCACGGGAAACAGAGGGGATAAAGTTGTCATTATGGGTATCGACGAAGGTACACCTGCCGAAAAAGCTGGGTTACGAATCGGTGATGAAATTGTGAAAGTGGATGGAATCGACTTACGTAGAAAAGGTATTGACCCTGGTAAGCTAATAAAAGGACAAACAGGTACTACCGTCAAGTTAAGTGTGAAACGCTATGGCAACGATAAATTAGAAGATATTATCGTTGCTCGTGAAGTAGTAAAAATGAAGAACGTCACTTATTACGGTATGATTTCGGACGAAGTGGGTTACATCGACTTAAAAGATTTTAATAGCACTGCTTCTAAAGAAATGCGTCAGGCATTTTCAGAACTAAAGGCTAAAGGAATGAAAAAGTTAGTCATTGACCTACGTGATAATCCAGGAGGATTATTGAATATGGCAGTGGACATCTGTAATATTTTCTTACCCAAAGAATCAGAAATTGTAACGACGAAAGGGAAAGTTCAAGAATGGAATAAAACGTACATGGGCTTAAATGCGTCTGTAGATACAGAAATTCCAATCTCTGTGTTAACAAATTCTCGTAGTGCTTCGGCAGCAGAAATTGTCGCAGGTGTAATTCAAGACTATGACCGTGGGGTATTGATTGGACAACGTAGTTATGGAAAAGGATTAGTCCAAGTAACTCGTGATTTGTCGTACAACACCAAGTTAAAAGTAACCACAGCCAAATACTATATTCCAAGTGGACGTTGTATTCAGGCGATTGATTATAGCCACCGTAATCCAGATGGAAGCGTAGGCAAAGTACCCGATTCGTTAAAAACAGCTTTCAAAACGAAAAAAAGTGGCAGAACTGTTTACGACGGCGGAGGGGTATATCCAGATATTGAAATTGATAAGCCACAACCAGCAGCAGTAAGTTTGGCACTGTCGAACAAATATGTGTTATTTGATTATGCTATAAAATATCACTTTGAGCATCAGACAATCAAACCAGCAAAAGACTTTAGCTTGAGCGATGCCGAATATATTGCTTTTATAAAGTGGGCTATCAATCAGGATTTTGACTATACCACGCAAGCAGAGAAAGACTTAAATTTATTGGAAGCATCTGCTAAAAAAGAAAAATACTACGATCAGATTGCCGACCAAGTACGAGCCTTACGCTTAAAATTATCACACGATAAGGAGGCCGACATGATGAAGCATAAAGAAGAAATCAAAACGGCCTTGGAACAGGAGATTGTGGTTCACTATTACTTACAAAAAGGAACAAGAGAGCAATCTTTCGCCAAAGACCCAGAAATTCAATCGGCTTTAAAATTGTTTAACGATATGCCTCGTTACCAGAACATTTTAAAAGGCGTAAAATAATACTACTTCTAAAAAGGTCATCGCCAAGCGTCGATGACCTTTTTAGGCCATAGACCAATTTTAATCAAAGTATGTGTAGGCAAAATCCTGCACACAGACTATTTGATTGTGGTGAAATCTACTAACAAAAAATATTATGTATCTTTGAACAGTAATTTGCTAAATTACAGGTAGAAGATTCTAGTAGCTTCACCACTGATTTTAACGTTTTTCCCATGTCTTTAATATTAAGTATAGATACTTCTACCAAAGTTTGCTCGGTTGCGTTACACCAATCGGGAAAGTTATTAGCTTTGTCAGAATTATTCACAGAGAAATCTCATTCAGGTTTACTTACCATGCTGTGCGAACAAGTAGTGTCGCAAGCAGGATTTTCATTTGACCAGCTTGATGCTATTGCCGTAGCCAAAGGCCCAGGTTCATATACAGGCTTACGTATTGGCGTATCTACAGCCAAAGGATTTTGCTATGCTTTAGACAAGCCCTTGATTTCAGTGAATACACTTGAAGCAATGGCGTATCAACTAAAGGATTTCTATACAAAGAACACGTTCCTATGCCCAATGATTGATGCACGTAGAATGGAGGTTTATTGCTTATTAATGAACCATGCAATGAACGTGGTAGAAGATACCAATGCAAAAATTATTGACGAAAACTCATTTGCAACAATCCTAAACAACAGTTCCATCGTATTTTTTGGAGACGGTGCTGCTAAATGTAAAGAAACACTTAATCATCCAAATGCTATTTTTCCAGAAACAGAGGTATATCCTTCTGCCAAAACGATTGGACAACTTGCATTTAGTCTTTTTGAAAAAGGAATAGTTGAAAATGTAGTTACTTTTGAACCGTTTTACCTTAAAGACTTTGTAGGAACAACGCCTAAAAAAGCCATCGTTACAGCATAGGTTGTCACGTTATTATTTGTTAATAAGTCGGTTTCAACGATAACTTTACACGATTTTAACATTACGATAAAATCAAAATAGGTCAACCCCCTAATCAAATAACAAATGATTTCAGTAGCTTTGTGTGTTTATAATGGAGAACGCTTTTTAGAAGAACAATTATCGAGTATAAAAGCTCAAACCTTGCAAGTGAATGAGTTAGTTATTTGTGATGATTGTTCGACCGATAAAACATTTGATATTATTACCCACTTTAGTAAGACCGTTTCGTTTCCTGTTCGATATTATAAAAATGATACGCAATTAGGTTCTACTAAAAATTTTGAAAAATGTGTTCACCTTTGTACAGGAGATATTATCTTCTTTTGTGACCAAGACGATACTTGGTTAACAGACAAAGTAGCCAAACAGGTAACCTATCTGAATCAACATCCAGAAATCAATGCTGTGTTCTCGGATGGAGGCTTGATGGACGAACATTCTAAGCCCTTATCTGGTAAAATTTGGGAGGCGGTATCCTTTGATACCAAAGCCCAACAACAATGGCTTAATGGCGAAGCATACAAACTTTTATATCGTGGTTATGTGGTAACGGGAGCAACCTTAGCAATTAGAGCCAGTATTTTACCCAGAGTCACACCTTTTCCAGACGGAATTAAGGAGATGATTCATGACAGTTGGATTACCTTGCTCTTGGCAATGAATAACGAAATCGGTTTTATCAACGAACCGCTTATTAATTATAGAAGACACGCTAGTCAGCAAGTAGGTTTCGGAACTAGCCAAAAATATGTTACGTTTACAGATCGTTTTAAACGACCAAGAACTGAGAAAATTGAACCAATTGAGAAAGAATTGACCAAATTAAAACAGATTTATGCTTTATTGGTTAATATTACACTCGTTCCAAAAAATAAATTAGCTAAATTAGCTACGCTAATCAAGCATTTGGAAAAGCGAATAGCTCTTCCACAAAATCGTCTGCTGCGGATACCATTTATCTTTGTGGAGTTATTAGCTGGTCGGTATTATGACCCACAAAAACATTGGTGGAAAACTGTTTTAGGTGATTTACTTGAATAAGAAAACTAAATCAAGCGTTTCAATCTCGAAACGAGCTATTACCTCTTTTATATTTAAGTACAACTAGCATTAATTAAATTGACACAACAAGTAGCCATAGTTATTCCAATTTACAAGGAAGAAATGAATGATTTTGAAAAAAAATCATTCCAACAATGCTTGTCTGTATTGGGAGGACATCCTATTGTGGTTGTTAAACCAAAGTCATTAATGCTAAATTCGCTTAAAGAACGTTATCCTCAACTACAATTCAACGATTTTCCAGACCACTTTTTCAAAGGAATCGAAGGCTATAATAACCTGATGATTTCGGTGGATTTCTATAAAGCATTTTTAGATTTCGAATACATACTTATCTATCAGCTAGATGCGTATGTTTTTGAAGACCGACTTGTAGAATGGTGTAATAAGGGATATGATTACATTGGAGCTCCTCATATTGAGCCTGACCGCTGGGAAGTAGGCGGTAAAAACCCAGGGAATTATTTTGAAGGAAGGCGTGTTTTTATGAACGGAGGCTTTTCGTTGAGAAAAGTAAAACCTATCATTCGCTTATTGAAAGTATTAGATTTTGTTGGGCAACGTTGGATTTCAAACGAAGACGGTTTGTATTCGCTCCATTTCATTCGATTGTGGCCTTTTAGACCCTTAATGAATCTGCCAAACTGGCAAGAAGCTCTCGAATTCAGCATGGAACAATACCCTGATTTATGCTACAAACTTAATCAGGAAAGACTCCCTTTTGGTTGTCATGCGTGGGAAAAGTATGACTATGCTTTTTGGAAACCATTTATGAACGAAAAATAGCGTTTCTTTACTTTCTTACACTTTCTACCGAAGCTAGTACCTCTCCATTCCCTTTTGTCTAGTTCAAACAACACATTTCATGGAAGACATCATCATCAATAAAGTAGCCACTAGCGGACTCATCACCTTCGATTTAGAAGATCTTTACGATAAAAATGAACGAGTAATTTATGACTTAAAAGACAATCTTTTTATGGGAATGATTCTCAAAGAAAAAGATTTCAGAGAGTTTCTAAAAACACACGATTGGTCGCCATATACGGGTAAAAATGTGGCTATCATTTGTTCAGAAGATGCCATTATTCCTACGTGGGCATACATGCTTTTAGCCCTTAAACTAGAACCTGTAGCAAATGCTGTCGTATTTGGCGATTTGGCAGCCTTAGAAGATAAATTGTTCTACGATGCCATCGCAAAGGTAAATCCAGAAGATTATCGAGATGCTCGGGTGGTCGTAAAAGGCTGTTCAAAAGTGCCTGTACCCACCGCAGCTTATGTAGAAATCACTCGTAAATTACAGCCCGTTGCTCAATCGCTTATGTTTGGCGAACCTTGTAGCACTGTGCCGCTTTATAAACGTCCAAAGGCATAAAGTGAAAAAGGCTACCATTCTGTTTTGAATAGTAGCCTTTTTCTTTTTTATACGTTACACTAACATCTTCTCTTTTTTTCCCAAATACGGAAGCCAACTCGCTTCGTGTGTTCCTCCAAAGTCTCGTAAAAACATCACAAAAGATGGTTTAAAAGGCTTTGATGCGAGGTGCATTCCTGCTTCTTCGGGTGTTAAATCTCCTTTGCGGGAATTACATCTACGACAAGCAGTCGTTAGGTTATCCCAGGTTGTTCTTCCTCCTCTTGATTTAGGCTGAACATGGTCGAGGGTTAAATCCTCTTTTGAGCCACAATACTGACACGTACCTAAGTCTCTCTTGAAAATGTTCTGGCGAGATAACATCACGCCTTTATAAGGCATATACACGTATCTATGAAGACGAATGACCGAAGGCATCGGATAAGATGCAGAAATACTGTGTAGTTGTTCGCTTTCCGATTCTGAAACTAAATCAGCCTTATTTAAATACACTAGTAAAAAGGCTTTAGGCACAGAACAAACCGTTAATGCACTGTAATCTTGATTTAATACTAAGACTTTCCTACCCATAACGTAACAGTTGATTTAAGCCCCTCCGAGCTGAGGCATTGATTAACATAAAAGGTTCGCCTGTCACTTAATGCAAATTACTGTTTTTTTAATAGAAAACAAGGGTTTAACGAAAAATTAGTTTCACCATAACATTTTGTTAATGAAAAACTTACAAGAACACTTACAACAACCATTACATTTCAATACCGATTTGTCTCATCAGTTGACTCGCATTAAAACTATGGCATACTCCTTGCTTAATTTTGTAGTCAAAAACCAATCTCCCCTCTTGCACTTCGGAAGCAAAACTAACGTTTTCTACAAAGCCCTGCGAAGCAAATTCGTCGCCCAATTCAACATCGTGTGTAGAAATAAAACCCGAAGCATTGGCTTTATGCAATTGCAACATCAAGGCTTTTGCTCCGTCATGACGGTCTTTGGAGTTTGTCCCTTTGAGAATTTCATCCAAGAAATAAAGTGTAGGAATACGTCCCTCCTCTTTCACTCGTATCAGCAATTGTTCTAGGCGTTTCAGTTCGGCATAAAACGATGACGTATCTTCTTCTAAAGAGTCTTGTGTTCGCATACTGGTAAACACTTGCATTCGGCTGCATTCAAACTCATCAGCACACACAACAGCTCCAGCCAAAGCCAAAACAGTATTAATTGCCACGGTACGCTGAAAAGTACTTTTACCAGACATATTAGAACCTGTAATAATAATCGTCTTCCCAATTCCTTCTAAAGCAATATCATTACAAACTCGTTTGGCACTTCGAATCATCGGATGCCCAAGTGCGTTGGCTTTCAAAAGGATTCCTTCTTCTTGAATATGAGGTACTACAAAACTTGGATTTGCAAAGGCATAACCTGCCAAGCTATTCAACGCCTCGAACTGAGCAATGGTAGCTAACCACTGTGGCAAATCTTGTTGATGACTAGCTTTCCAGTTTTCAAGTTTGTTAAAATACCAAATATCCCAAAGCGTTGGCAAGCCTACAAAAAACATAAAAAAAGGATTCGTACGGTTTGCCATACGACCCGTTATTTTACCTAAATTTAGTATCGCTTCGGATGCTCCTGCTACCCGTGCTTGCAAGTTTTTTAATGCTTGATTCTCAAAATCTTCTTTCGTAATTAAATCGGCTAATTGACTATAAGCCTTTAATGCTCCTTCAACCTGACTCGTTTGAGCCAACACCCGACCGATTTCTTCAAATACACCTTTCAGAATCATTCCATTAATTCCTAATGCCACAATGACCCAGCCAATGGGCAACAAACCAACCATCCAAGTCAACAACAAGGGAACTGTTACAAAAGCAAGGTATTTTCCATATTGAAAAAGCGGTTCTTGAATCTTGGTATTGGCTGGACTGTTATTCCATGCCAAGAGTTTATCTACAGGTTCAGCTACCTCTTCAATCATCATGGCAGAAACTTCAAAATTTTGTCGCCAATCAATTTTTGCTTTTAGTGTTTCAATCGCTTCTTGACGTTCTAAAATCGTAGTCGTCTCTACTGTTCCCTGTAACCATGAAGCCAACTCCTTAGCTCCTACGTAGGTATGCGTACGATTCAATAATTGGTAAATCGAATGTTTACCAAATATGTCTAAGTCGGCTGTATAAAAATGCTGGTTATTGGCAAAGTTCAGCCCCGTTTCTGGACGAGTGAAGACGGACTCTAACCGATTTATTTCGTCTTGATTCAGAGAGGCTAACAAACGAGCTTTGTCTCTTTTTTCTTTAATAGCAAGGTGTTTTACTACTGTGCCTAAAAAAATGCCGATTGCTACCAATAAGAAGATTAACAAAAACAATACATCGTAATTGACATATAGAAAATAGGCCAGCACGGCAAAACTCAAAAATAAGACAGCACGAGTAACAGCCCATTGATTGTATTGTTTCTGAAAACTACTAGCTTCTTGTTGAAACTCGTCAAAACGTTGTTGGAAAAGCGATTTCATATCGTATTCGTATTGAGAATAATGAAAGGATAAACGATCCTTAAAGCAAAGATAAGCCCCTATTTTGAATATCGCTTTTAGAATCTAGTATTCAAGAATCTTACACATAATTGAGGAAATAATTTTGTTTAACATTATTAATAAAAAATAAAACACTTTAAAAAAGTGCCAATAAACTCAAAAACAGCCATTTATATAAATTATTTTCATTTACATAGAAATATTTATCCCTTTTAATTTTTATTTTGTTTAATCTTTCAATACATTTGTTAAACAAAATCAACAACAAAAGACATGACAGCATTAGAATTCTCTTTCCATTTAGGTAATGTCTCAAAATCACTGAAGCCATTCGCAATGAAGCTTACTAGGGATTATGAAGATGCAAATGATTTGTTACAGGATACCTTGTTGAAGGCTTTCACCAATCGTGAAAAATATACGGAGGGTACAAACTTAAAAGCATGGTTATATACAATCATGAAAAATACCTTTATCACCAATTATCAACGTATGGTGCGTAAAAACACCTTTATTGATACATCTGACGATCTTCATTATATCAATACAATGGACAGTAGTACAGATAATTTGGCCTTAGGCTCATTTGCGATGGCAGACATTACAAAAGCCGTTACAGCCCTAGATGAATCATATAAAACTCCTTTCATGATGTATTTCAGAGGATTTAAATATCATGAGATTTCAGAAAAATTAAACATTCCGATTGGAACTGTTAAAAATAGAATTCACATTGCACGTAAAGAGTTAAAAGAGCAATTATACATGTATGCAGGTTAAAAAAACGCATCCCTATTTGACCTGTATTAATGGAAATCATTGTTCGAAAAGTATTGGGGTTTATTGCATTTCATCAACACTATTTGTAAAAAAATACTCCATAAAAATCAATCCTAAATGATTGATAACTTTTTGGTTAACAGAAGAAGTTCACAAATAGTCAGGCACTGTCTGACTTTTTTGTTTAAAAGAGTATTTCCAAAGTCTATTTGTTTATAACACAAATAGCATATCTTTGAAAGGGGCATTGGTTTTTAACGAACAAAACCATTTTTCTTTAGCACATCAACAACAAGTAAGGAATTTGAAACCAAGAATATGAAAAAAGTAATTGTAATCGGAGCAGGTTTTTCTGGATTAGCTACAGCAACAAGTTTAGCAACCAAAGGCTATGATGTTACGATTTTAGAAAAAAATAGCGGTGCGGGTGGAAGAGCGAGAGTTTTTAAAGAAGCGGGATTTACCTTCGACATGGGGCCAAGCTGGTATTGGATGCCTGATATTTTTGATAATTACTTTGCAAAATTTGGCAAAAAAACGAGCGACTATTACAATCTTGTTCGTTTAGACCCTTCGTATTCCGTAATTTTCCCTGGTAACGAAAGTGTTGATTTACCTGCAAACTTAGAAAAATTAGGCGATTTATTTGAAAGCATTGAAACAGGTAGCCGTGAACAACTCCATGAGTTTTTGAAACAAGCAGCTTATAAATATGAGGTTGGTATCAGTAAATTTGTTTGGAAGCCTTCTCGCAATGTAAGTGAGTTCATCAGTTTGAAATTACTATATGATGTAGTTAGAATGGATGTTTTCCAGTCTTTTGCGAAACATATTCGTAAATTTTTCAAACACGAAAAATTGCTCAAACTGATGGAATTTCCAATTCTTTTCTTGGGAGCTACGCCAGAAAATACTCCCGCAATGTACAGCCTAATGAATTATGCCGAAATTCAATTAGGAACATGGTATCCGATGGGTGGAATGCACGAAATCGTGAAAGGGATGGTACAATTAGCAGAAGAAAGAGGGGTGAAAATCCGCCTAAATCAAGAAGTAACCCATATTGAGGAAATAAATGGCTTCGCTAAAAAAGTACATACCACTACGGAGATATTTGATGCAGATATTGTAGTCGGTAGTGCGGACTATCATCATATTGAAGACAAATTAGTTGCTCCCCAAAATCGTAATTACGACGAGGCATATTGGGACAAGCGAGTAATGGCACCTTCATCACTTTTATTTTATTTGGGAATCAACAAACGTATTGCGAAACTAAAGCATCATAATTTGTTTTTTGACGAAGACTTTACGCTCCACGCACACGAAATTTATACTGAACCAAAGTGGCCTTCAAAACCTTTGTTTTATGCTTCTGCTCCCTCTAAAACGGATAATAGCATTGCTCCAGAAGGATGTGAAAATGTATTTTTACTGATTCCTGTTGCTCCTGACTTAGAGGATACAGAGGCGATGCGAGAACATTATTATACGATGTTGATGGACAAATTGGAAGCTTATTGCGGAGAGCCAATCCGTGAACACGTTATTTATAAACGTGGTTATGCCCACGCAGATTTCAAACAAGATTATCATGCGTTTAAAGGAAATGCCTACGGTTTGGCAAATACCTTGATGCAAACAGCCATTTTAAAGCCTAGCTTAAAAAGTAAAAAAATAAAAAACCTTTATTATACTGGACAATTAACTGTTCCTGGGCCAGGTGTACCACCGTCGCTAATTTCAGGTTTGGTTGTTGCGGATGAAGTCGAAAAAGAGTTCCCATTAAACTAGTCATTCAACACTAAAAAATATCGCTACTCACTCGTTAATTATGGATTTATACAGCACCACCACCTTCAAATGCAGTAAACTCATTACGGAGCATTACAGCACGTCTTTTACGCTGGGTATCAAAACCCTGGCGAAACGATTTCACATGCCCATTTATGCCATTTATGCCTTTGTGCGTTATGCAGATGAAATTGTGGATACCTTTGAGGGAGTTGACAAACAAGCTTTATTAACTCGTTTTAAAGAGGATACCTACCGTGCTATCCAAGAAGGTATCAGTTTAAATCCTGTTATTCACTCTTTTCAACAGGTGGTGAATGAATATAAAATTGACTCCGAACTGATAGAATCTTTCTTGAAGTCGATGGAAATGGATTTACACTTTACAGACTATACACAAGCTGGCTATGAAACCTATATTTATGGTTCTGCCGAGGTAGTGGGTTTAATGTGTTTGCGAGTTTTTTGTGAAGGTAATTCGGAAGAATACGAACGCCTAAAAGATGATGCTCGTTTGTTGGGTTCAGCCTTTCAAAAGGTGAATTTTTTGCGAGATATAAAATCGGATTTTCAAGAACGAGGACGTACCTATTTCCCGAATGTGGACTTTAATAACTTTACGCTTAAAGATAAAGAAGCCATTGAAGCAGACATTCAGGCAGATTTTGATGCAGGGTTACGAGGAATTTTACAATTGCCACAAGGGGCAAAAGCAGGGGTTTATCTTGCCTATAAATACTATTTACGTTTATTCGACAAAATAAAACACTGCCCTGCTTCCAAAATCAAGCAAGAACGTATTCGAGTGCCCGATTTTCAAAAAATCGTGCTATTGGCTCAAACCTACTTTCAGTTTAGGTTAAACACGATTTAATGAGTAATGATTAATGCGTAATGGTTAATGACATTTGCTATCTATTGGTTGGCAGTCAATCCAAAATCCAGCATTCAAAATTTAACATCATTCCCTAAAAGAAGGTATCTTTCAGTAAGTATAAATTTAAGCCAATAA
>JBMLRK010000407.1:0-6816 GCA_049241065.1 Spirosomataceae bacterium | reverse complement strand
AATCGTTGAGCCTGCTCCAGACCAAACGATTAAAGGCAAAGTAACGGATGAATCAGGAGCAGGGCTACCTGGAGTAAGTGTATTGATTAAAGGAACAAAAAAAGGTGTAAGCACCAACGGAAATGGAGAGTTCTCGTTATCATTTCCCCAAGGTACTACTGTGGTGCTCGTGTTTACTTCTGTTGGCTATATTTCTCAGGAAGTTTCAGTAGGTTCTCGTAGCGTAATCAACGTTTCGTTAGTGCCAGACAACAAAGCCTTAGCAGAGGTTGTGGTTGTGGGATACGGTACTCAGAAAAAAAGTGATGTAACAGGGTCGATTGCTTCGATTAATGACAAAGCCTTGAAAGAAGTACCAACTTCCAATATGGTTTCCGCTTTACAAGGACGTGTAGCGGGTTTAGAAATCCAGCGTACTGGTTCAACGCCAGGTTCAGGAAATCAAATTCGTATTCGTGGTGAGCGTTCTATCAACGGAAGTAACGACCCTCTTGTGGTGTTGGATGGTATTCCATTTGAAGGAGGTAACCTAAACGATATTAACCCGAATGACATTGCCTCGGTAGATGTTCTTAAAGATGCTTCTGCAACAGCAATTTATGGTTCAAGAGGTGCAAACGGTGTGATTTTAGTAACTACCAAACGTGGAAAATCAGGACAAACTAAAGTTAGCTACAATGGCTATCACGGTGTTACCAACGTTATCAGCAAGTACCCTGTCTATAATGCGGCTCAGTACCAAGCGATGCGTAATTTGTCGGTGTATTCGTCTGGTTATTTACCACAAGAATTAACATCTGTTGCGAACGGACAAACAACTGATTGGCAAGATTTGATGTATAAGTCAGGCTACATTACCGACCATAACATTACCGTAGCGGGTGGTAAAGACGATAACTTGTTTACGATTGGTGGTGGATATTTCAAAGAAACAACGGTATTGCCTGGGCAAGATTTTGAACGTTTTACCTTGAAAGCTTCTACGGATACTAAAATCGGAAGCCGTTTGAAAATTGGTTTGAGTACCTTCAATACCTTCAATACCATTAACGGACAGCAATTTGTATATCCGATGTTCCCAATCTTAACTTTGAGTCCACTAATGCCTGCGTATAATACAGACGGTAATGTGGTGAAAGCTCCAGCAGGGAATTTAGATGATGCCAATCAATATAGCCCATTATTGTTAAATTCTGATCCGAAATCGTGGGAGGATAAAATAAGAAGATTGCGTACGTTCAATAATTTTTATGGTGAAGTAAAAATCACGAATGATTTGAAGTATCGCTTAAATATCGGTGCGGATTTCTCTTTCCAAGAAAATGCACAATTCCAAAAAGCAGATAGCTATTTCAGAGCAGGGCAAACGAGTTTTGCAAGTATGAACAATACGAAATCATACTCGCTGTTAATGGAGCATTTGTTGTATTATGACAAAACGATTGGCAAACATAAAATTGGCTTTACAGGCTTGTGGAGTGTGCAGAAATCACAGTCTTACAATACCTATACCAAAGGTGAAAACCTAGCGGCTGATTTTATTCAATATTACGACTTATCACAAGCATCAAGCAACGTTTTGATGAACGGTTCGGAGTCGTCGAGAGGTTTAATTTCGACAATGGCAAGAGTAAACTATGCCTACGATGACCGCTACTTGATTACCTTAACAGGTCGTGAAGATCAATCATCGGTATTGGCTGACGGTCACAAATCGATTTTCTATCCAGCAATATCGTTAGGTTGGAACATTTCTAACGAAGCCTTCTTGAAAAATAACGCCATTGTTTCTAACCTAAAACTAAGAGGTGGTATGGGTACAACGGCTAACCAATCAATTAGCCCTTACTCAACACTAGGTGGAGTTGTTCCTTATTTGTTCCAAGGAGGTTCTAGAATTCCGATTAAGTATAACTTCGGCTCAACCATCGTTTCGGGATATAACGTAAATGCTCTACCAGATGCAAACCTTACATGGGAAAGCACGGTTGGTAAAAACGTAGGTGTTGATTTTGGTTTACTTAACGACCGCATTACAGGTACGGTAGATTACTATTCTCAATATACAAAGGGCGTATTATATGGCGTAACCTTGCCACCAACTTCTGGTATTACAGGACAATATTTGACAAACATCGGTGAAATGAGTAACTGGGGGATGGAATTTAGCCTTTCATCGTTGAATGTGCAAACTGGAAGTGGTTTCAAATGGAGTACGGATTTTAACGTTTCATTTAACCGTAACAAGTTAGAAAAATTAGATGGTTCTGTAACGCAAAATATTGCTAACGGTTTGCACGTCGGTTATCCATTAACAGCGATTTATGACTACAAGAAAATCGGTATTTGGCAATTGAACGAAGCCGAAGAAGCGGCAAAATACAGTTCTGTTCCTGGACAAATTAAATTGGCCGATATTAACGGGGACGGAAAAATGACGGATGCAGATAGAAGCGTTATCGGAAACTCTCAAGCTGACTGGCAAGGAGGGATGACCAACCGTTTTAACTATAAAAACTTTGAATTGTCTATTGTTGCTTTTGTAAGAATGGGCGGAACATTAGTAAGTGCTTTACATCAACCACTTTCAACTTATGCTACGATTTTGGACGGACGTAGAAACCAGTTAGCTGTAAACTACTGGACACCTACCAACCCATCGAATGATTTCCCAATGCCTTCTGCTTCGATTAGCCCAATTTTATCGGCTGGTTCAACTTTAGGATATTATGATGCTTCATTCGTAAAAATCAGAAGTATCAATTTGGCGTATAATTTCTCAGACGCATTAATTAAAAAATTAAAAATGAGTGCTGTTAAACTTTATGTAACAGCAACCAATCCATTTATTTTATTCGCACCCTACTTAGACAAAGGTGGTATCGACCCAGAGCCAAGTGGACAAGGTTCGTCAGGTTTAGTAGGTGGTGGCCCTGGTAACATATCGAGTCGTAACTTGAATATTCGTCTGGCAACTCCTTCTACGAAGGGTATTATTTTTGGAGCTAACATTTCTTTCTAAGAGAGAAGTTTAGCGAAACACATTTTTAATTTTTGACATAAGATGAACATAAAACATAAATTATCAACCTTACTCTTATCCTCTTTGATGAGCGTTGGTTTATTAAGTTGTAGTGAAGTGTTGGAAGAAACACCTCGTACAGCCTTTACGATTGATTATTTTAAAACGAATGACGGACTTTATTCGGCTGTTTATACTGCTTATGCTGGCTTACGTTATGATTACGGCCCAATGGGGGCATTGATTTTGGCAAATACTGGCACCGATGAATTTACAATGGGAGATCAGGGAGCTGCAACGGATCAACACCGTGAATTGGCTACTTATAGCTTAAGCCCAACAAACGGAGCAATTGGTACGCCATGGGGACGTAACTATTCGAATATTAACTTGTGTAATGCGGTTGTTCAGTTTGCTGATGCAACAAGCTTAGATGCTGCTTCTAAAGCAAAAGTCATTGGAGAAGCACGCTATTTAAGAGCGGTTTACTACTTGCTGTTGGTTGAAAATTTTGGAGCTGTTCCCTTAGATTTAGGTTCTGGAGAATTGAAGTTTAATGCTACTCCAAGTTGTAAATTCTACCGTACAGGAACGGATTTGTTAGCTAAGAACTATCAAGCGATGATTGATGATTTGATTTATGCAAGTCAAAATTTACCTGATTTACGTCCTGCTGGAGAATTTAGATTATCAAAAGCTGCGGCTTTACAGATGTTATCAAAAGTTTATATGTATCGTGCATATTCTTCTGTAAAACAAGCAACAGACTTCCAAAATGCCTACGATGCAGCCAAAAAAGTAATTGATAACAAAGCCAAATATGGCGTGGACTTATTGCAGGATTATGGTGATGTACACAAAGAAGGAAACGACTATAACAAAGAAATTCTTTTTGCTGTTGAGCGTACTCCATTGAATAACATTGCCAACGAAGTGAACAACCCAAGTACGGATTTTGCTGAAAAAGTAAATATTTCTTGCAACTTCTTTGTGTCTAATTATCAGGCACTTACAAAAGGTGGGAAGTCCTTGTATCCTGTTCGTGTGCTACAATATGGTCGTCCTTTGCGTCAGTTTTCACCAACACGTTGGACACTAGATGTGGCTTTTGCAGATAAGTTTAACGATAGTCGTTATATGCACACGTTCCGTGATACGTATTATGTGGCAACATTCTACACGAAAGGTACAACTGATTATGACACGTATGTGAGTAATATGGCTGCAATCGGTTTAGCAATGGGAGATACCGCTTGTTATTTAGCACCAACGGAAGCAATTGCGAAAAACTTGAAGGCATTGACAGGGGCAGCAGCGAAAAAATATGTAATTTTTGCACCAAGCGAAATGTACACTAACCAGAATAGAACCAATAACATCTATCCTGCCTTGAAAAAGTACGAAGCCGTAAACCGTGCTAACTTCCAAGATGTATCGGGTCGTCCGTTTGTGGTGGCTAAAATGTCGGAAGTGTATTTATTGGCAGCGGAAGCAGCCATGGCTTTGGGTAAAAATGATGAAGCTGCTCAGTTAATTAACATCTTGAGAACTCGTGCTGCTTATCGTCCAGGTTTAACAACGGCTGATTTGAATGCTCGTATTGCGAAAAACCAAATTACAGCAAGTGCTATTAATCTTGATTTTATCTTAGACGAACGTACTCGTGAACTTTGTGGAGAAAGTATTCGCTGGGCTGACTTAGCGATGAGAGGAAAATTAATTGATCGTACTAAAACAAAAGGGTATAATCCTGATGTAACAACAATTAATAATTTCCATTATTTGAGACCAATTCCACAATCGCAATTAGATGCTATTTGCGAAGACAATAAATCTCAATTCCAAAACGAAGGTTACAAGTAACGAAATAAGTTAAGTTGGCTGATAAGGTCGAAACTTTATCAGTCAACATTACATGAATGGATTCGTAAATAATATGAAAAAATATTCAAAATTCTTTTCCGCTATTTTACTCGCTACGGCAGGTATGGTAGCAACCTCGTGCAGCAAATATGAAGTGGATGTGTTAAATACAAACGCATATACCGATGTTGAAGGCTCGTTGAAAGCAGCAGCAGCTAATTTCCCAATTGGAATCGCTGTTGATTATACCCCATTTCTGACAGATGCAAAGTATAAAAGTACCGTCGCAGCTGAGGCAAAAACGGTGACTTTCGGTTATCACATGAAGCACGGAGCTTTGGTGCTAAACGACGGAACAGTCGATTTTACCAAAGCAGATGCCATGTACAATGCTGCAACGGCTTCTGGTTTAGAGGTATTTGGGCATACGCTTGGTTGGCACCAAAATCAGAATGCAACGTATATGAAAATTATCACAGGGGGCGGTTCTGGCCCTGCTGCGGTTAACTTACTTGCCAATGGTAGTTTTGAGACAGGTTCGGGTGATAACTTCACGAACTGGTCTAAATATAATGGAGGGTCTTCTTTAGTACAAACAGCGACTGCTGCTGAAGTACAAGCGGGTTCGAGAGGATTGAAGGTGGTAGTTGCTGCAAGTGGTAACCCCTGGAATGTCCAACTAGCAAGTGATGAATTTACGACTACCCCAGGCAAAGTATATAACATGACCTTTTTCATCAAATCGGCAACTACTGGGGGTAAAATGCGTATTTCAACAGGTGGTACAGGTTCTACAGCTCAGTATTCATCCGACTATAGTACTTCTACCGATTGGGCTCAAAAAACGTATTCGTTTACGGCTAATGGCCCCAAGACGATTGTTCTAATTGATATTGGTAGCACGGCAAATACGTACTTTGTAGATAACGTAGTTGTTTATGATGCTTCTGCTTCTGTACCTCCAACAGGAGCGGCTTTGGCAACAGCAGTAGATAAAGCAATGAATGACTTTATTACTAAAACGGTAACGCATTACAAAGGAAAGGTAAAAGCGTGGGATGTTGTCAATGAGCCAATGGCTGACGGTAACGGAGCTTTGCGTACTTCGTCAAATACCTCTATCTCAGGTACGCCAACGGATGTGTTTTTCTGGTCAAATTACTTAGGACGTGACTGGGCTTTGAAAGCGTTTAACTATGCTGCCGCTGCTGACCCGAATGCTACCTTGTTCATTAACGATTATAATTTAGAAAATAACCCTACGAAGCTAGATTCGTTAATTGCTTATGTGGGTCAGTTAAAGGCAAAAGGAGCTAAAGTGGATGGAATTGGTACGCAAATGCACAGTTCTTGGACAACCTCTTATGCTAATATTGACAACATGTTCAAGAAATTGGCTGCTACTGGTTTAAAAGTTCGTGTGTCTGAATTAGATGTTCGGATGAATCCAAACTTGAAAGTTGGTTTTGTCTTAGATGCTCAATTTGCTTCGTATCAGGCTGAAATGTATCGCTATATCGTTAAATCATACATGACCAATGTGCCTGTGGCTCAACAAGCGGGTATTACGATTTGGGGTGTAACGGACGATACGAGTTGGTTATCGAATAATGGTAGAGATTTCCCTTTACTTTTCAATAAAGATTATACTAAAAAGCCTGCTTACTCTTCGGTTTTGCAGACTTTGAAAGGTAAATAGGGTAAACGGGTAAATAGTCATCAGTTTAATGTTCAAAGGTTTCAATATGTAGCTTTTGATGACGTATATTGATGCTTTTGATAAAGCTATTTACCGATGAGTACCTAAAATAAGTAATGATTAAAACGGGTTAGAACCCGTTTACCCAGTGGGGTTGTGTAAGAGTTCAAAGAAATTCGTTAAATTGCTTTAGGTCGAATCTTATTTCGTGATAGCTTTTAACGCATCGCCT
>JBMLRK010000406.1:0-2366 GCA_049241065.1 Spirosomataceae bacterium | reverse complement strand
ACTTTCCTAACCGAAGAACAACAAGTAGCATGGAAAGCGAAACGTTGGGGGAGGTAGTTCGTTACTTTATTATCAATGGATTAGATAGATGAAGTCATTATTTGGGAAATATAGCTTTGAAGATAATTTTTAAGAAGCGTATGAGATTCGCTAAAGGGTCAACTGGTTTTAACCAGTTGAATTTACGTTAAACCTGACAGATTTCTAAAATCTGTCAGGTTTAATCAGTTATAAAGCAATCGAATCATACACCACTACTTTCGACCAAAGGTGTTTGTTCGCTTCAATAAACGCCTTGTGTAATGGATGAACTAAATACGCTTCTTCGTCGGCTTTTGTAGCAAATAATAACAAGACCGAAAAAGTATAACTAGCATCGGTAACAGGCTTATCAAATTCGTTGATAGAGGCTTTACCAATATGTGCTTGTTTGATTTGCTTGATTTTTCCTAAACCTTTTAAACCTGCCAAAAGCTGTTCGTATGCTTTATTATCTTCTGGGTCTTTTAACCAAAAAAATACATGGTGTGAAAAACTAGGTAAAGCTTGCGGAGTTGCTGCTTCTGCCGCCTGACTGCCTAAAGCGGCAATGCCTGAACCTACTACCAAACTTTGAGTTGTTTTTTTGAGAAAGTTTCTACGTGCGATGGATTTCATTTTATACTGATTGGGATTGAAATAGATAATTATTTTTGGACTTATAGCCAAGATAGAGAAAAGCCGTTGCTTTCTTATCCATTTGTGGGCTATTTTAAGCAATCCTTTATTTGTCGATGCCTATTCAACCCCCTTTTTTTCCTGTTCACCTTTAATTTTTAGCAAAAGAGTAGATTAAATGGATACATTTGGGATATTTTTTAATCCTACGCAATGAGTAAAAATCGTTCAACTAAGCAGTTCGTTTGGGGTGTGTCACTCTTTGTGGCTTTGTTCGTAAATTTCCCCATCATATTTCTCAATTTACCCCGTTTAAAAGGCTCGACAATCGCTCAGTTAGATGTGCTTATTCAGATTGCCGTATGCTTTGCTTATGCTATTTTGAGTGCCCAAGCAGTCTATCGAAATACTAAATTTCCTGTTTCAAAGAGTAAACGGATTATAGAAGGAACACTCCTTTTTGGAGCTTTTGTAGTGGTGTTATCCTTGTTGAATGTGGTGGTAGTGGGGCTTTCTCCCAAAATTATTCCAACAGTTATTGCAAGAGGTTTTTTTGTGTCGGTACTTTCTTATTTTTTGAGCCGTTTTTTGGTAGAAACAGAACGTAAAAACGAGGTATTATTAGAAAATGAACACTTAAAGCACGAGAATTTATTGGTGCAACTGACCTCCTTAAAAAATCAGTTAAATCCTCATTTTCTCTTTAATTCCTTAAATACATTGAGTTGGCTTATCAATGAAGACAAGGACAAAAGTCAACGGTATTTGCAAAAACTCTCGCAAGTATTACGGTATTCATTAAGTATGCAAGAGCAGTCGCTCGTACCTTTGAAGGAGGAACTAGCCTTAATCGAGAGCTATATTTTTTTATTACAAATGCGTTTTGGAGACAACCTAAAAGTAGTCGTTGATATGACAACGACGGAGTTCAAAATTCCACCGTTGTCGCTTCAATTATTAATCGAAAATGCCATCAAACATAATGTGATTTCAAAAACATCACCCTTACATATTTGGATTGAACAACAGGTAGAAAATCAAACGCTTAGTGTGCGAAATTCGCTTCATATCAAGGCAAATTCAGAAGGTACAGGGATAGGGCTAGTCAACCTCAACGAGCGATTTAAGATTTTAGCCAATCGTGAAATTGTTATTCAGAAAGATGAATCGTTTATCGTTATTATTCCCCTAATCGCATGAAAATAGTCATAATAGAAGATGAAATGGCGGCATCTAATCAGTTGCGATTTCTGTTAAATCAGTTAGGAATTTCGCATGAAATATTAGCAATCATCGAAACCGTTGAGGAGGGTATTGCATGGTTTAGAACAAACGAAAGTCCCGATTTAATTTTTTCGGATATTCAATTGGCCGATGGTATTTCCTTTGAAATTTACGAGCAAGTTCAAGTCACGACTCCCATCATTTTTACGACTGCTTTTGACGAATATGCCATTCGTGCTTTTAAACTCAATAGCGTAGATTATATTTTGAAACCCATTGATGCTGAGTCGCTTCGCTTTTCGATTGATAAGTTTGAAAATCAGCAATTAATAAAGCTAGAAAAGCTCAACACCTTAATACAAGAACAGGCATTTTCTCAAAAAAGTTATCGGAAAAGCTTTTTAGTCCGCCATCGTGACAAGTTTTTGCCAATTAAATCAAACGAGTTTGCTTATATTTTTATAGAGAATGGATTGGTTTTTGGA
>JBMLRK010000405.1:0-3867 GCA_049241065.1 Spirosomataceae bacterium | reverse complement strand
TTCCTGCGAAATACTTGGGTCAAATTCAATACCTCCAAAGGTGGCTCGATAAGGGCTAAAAGCTATTGTTTCTTTGAGAACAAAACTCCAACGAGCTACTACACAAACAGCATCTTCGTCCACAAAATAGCATGAAATTACGGCATCGCCTCCTTGTTGTTGCAGGTGTTGAGGGCTGTTGAAGAAATATTCTTCCAACGAAAATGCTATATTTGAGGGTAGATTGGTTAAAAATTGATAACTAGCCATTTGCTGTTTTAAGTATGAAGCATTATTAAATTGATACTATTTTTCCACGGAGTTCCACAAAGAGCCTCAGAGTTTCACAGAGTTCTTTCTTTGTGTGTCTTTGTGGTTCTCCGTGCAACTCAGTGGTAACAGGCACTACGCCAAAAGAATACTATCAATTTATTCTTTACCATTACTTAAAAGAAATTAAGTAATTAATGGTAAGTAAATGACGTTTTGGTTTTGGTCAAAGGGTTGATTATTAAATCCAAAATTCAACATTTATAATTCAACATCATTACTTACGTTCTCCCTTTTTCTACGAAACGATGAACTTACCCAAAAAACGTTTAATCCCATTAACAATACTCTATTTGGCTTTGCCGAATGTCCTTTTTATCGCTTTCTGGCTTCGTCCATGGCTGAGTGCTTGCTTTGGGTTGTTGCTTTTTTTTTGCTTGTGGCAATCTAAGTATCACTTAAAATTACTTCCAGAGGTGTCGAAGGCTGGGAGTAGAACGCTATGGATTTTAGGGGCTGCTTTAATCCTCACTTACCTCGTTGGAATTGGCGAATTTACACCTCAAAAAAGCGATTACGAAAAGCATAACCTTATTTTTCACGATTTAATCCATTATTCTTTTCCTGTTTCTTACGTAAGTGAGGTGTACCAACAGCCGTATTTATGCTATTACGTGGCGTATTATTTGCCAACCGCTTGTCTGACAAAACTCACGGGCATTGCTTGGGCAAATGAAATTTCCTTCCTTTGGGGAGCGTTGGGCATTGGACTCACCCTGGCTTGGTTATGGCGTTTGGTGGGTTCAGCGTTTGGACTAGTTTTCTTTTTAATCGGAGGATTAGATTATCTGGTGAGTCGTTTGCAGTTACTGTTTACGATGCAGCAATTACCACATTGGTACTCCATTTTATTGCCTAGTTTGAGCATGACTACGCATGGAAAACCGCAGTATGGCTTAGTTTTTAGCAATGGTTTAGTAGAAAATCGACTCGAATTTCCAGCTCCTTTTGTGCAACTGAATTGGGCTCCTCAGCACGCTTTGGGGGCATGGTTGGCTACGGCTCTTATTTGGCATTTTGTTCAACAAAAGAAGTATGGGCTGATAGGCTTAATTTGGGCATTAACCTTGTTATGGTCGCCTTTTGTTAGCTTGGGTTTATTGCCTTTGTTGCTTTTTTGCCTTCTTTCAAAGGAAAGAAAATCCTTATTTTCGATTACAACTATTGGACTAGGCGGAGGAATTTGCTTGCTTATGGGAGCTTATTTTCTAGGACATTTTCCGCAGGATTGTAAGGGTATTCTGCTTGATGCTTTAACGACCTCACAAGATATTATCCTCTATATTGCTTTTATCGTAGCTCAATTTGGATTCTATTTTTTCCTGATAAAACGCTTAAATACAAGCCAAGAAGATCAGCAATTTGCCTTACTTGCTTCCTTAGGAATGTTTTTCTGTACATTTTTCTATTTGGGGAAATTCAACGATTTTGGAATGCGAGCAGTTTTGCCCTCGCAATTTATGTTACTGGTTGTGTGGTTGAAAACGCTGAGGGTGCTATGGCTCGATGTTTGTAAACCTATAAGGTTTTTGAAACCTTATAGGTTTACTAGCATTACTTTATTCCTATGTATCGTTCTCAGTACCTACAAACCTTTGGGAAGTTTGATGAATATCAGCAAACAAATCCTAAAAAATACACCAAGTAAGTACCCAACGATTGAAGCATTAGCTACACAAAAGATAGATATTACTCGCATGAAAACCGACCCCGATTTTCCAGAAACAGATTTCAATCGGCAATATTTAGGGAGCAATGATTCGTTTTTTAGGAAGTATTTGGCGAAAGAATGATAGGTTTTTGAATCCTAATTAGTGGACTCAATCAAAAAAATCCGCATGAAAGTTTACCAAAAACAACTCATGCGTAGCACGAGTGACGGCAGTATAGAGCCAACGAACAAAGTCTTCGTTGATGTTTTCATCGGTCAAATATCCCTGATCCACGAAGACGGCATTCCATTGTCCCCCTTGCGACTTGTGGCAAGTGAGTGCATAAGCGAATTTCACTTGAAGGGCGTTCAGATAAGGGTCTTTCCGAATTTCGGCATTGCGGTCTTGTTTCTTGACAATATGGGCATAGTCTAAGGAAACAGATTCATAAAGGGCTTTGCTTTCGTCTTTTCCTAAGGATGGATTATTAGAATATAGCGTATCTAAAATAACCTTTGCTTCAATGTCGGGATGGTCTTCGTAATCGAGCATTCGGAGGGAAAGCGTAGCAAAACGCAATCCATGAATTTCTTCAATTCCTCTGATGCGTTTTACTTCGGCAAAATCACCATTTGCCAAAAAGCCAATGGGTGAATCTTCGCCTAACCAATGGTAATTATTGCGGACAACCATCAACAAATCGCCTACCGATAATTCTTCTTCTAATGAGAGTATTTGCTGGCGAATATAGCGGTTATATTGTACTGCCGTTTTGTTGGAACGGGTTAAGATAATCGCATTTTCTCGCCCAAATTTACGATAGGCATAATTCAAACCGTCTTCTAGTTTTTCACCTGTCATCCGATAAAAATCCCTGAATCCTTTGGTAATAAAACTGATTTGAGGCTTCGTGTTTTTGAGAATATCCCGAAGGTTGGTCGCATTATGTAAAATCCCAGAGTTAGCATCCTGACGCATTACTTCGGTCAATTCTTGTTGCATTACCCCCAAATGAAACTGACTTTCCATGTAATCAATTTCTAAGGCTGGCGACATCAATTTGCCCACTGGAGGCAACTGAGCGGTATCGCCCACAAAAATTACCTTATTATTGTTGTAGTCGAGTTCGGGATGGTTAAAAATATACTGCATTAAGTCCGTCAGTAATCCTGCTGTACCAAATTCCGCATCGTCCGAAATCATCGAGGCTTCGTCAACGATAAAAATGGTATTGGTTGCATAATTATTTTGACGTTGAAATTCTAAACTACCCGTATATTGATTGGCAACTTGACGGTAAATTTTCTTATGAATCGTCAAGGCTTTTGTTTTAGAATAATTACTCATCACCTTGGCCGCTCGTCCTGTTGGAGCGAGTAAAACCGCTTTGTAGCCAAACTTCGGCAATACTTTAATGATGGTACTCAACACCGTCGTTTTTCCCGTTCCTGCATACCCTTTCAGCAAAAAACATAGCGGTCCCATGTCTTCTTTATTAGGAATAAAAACATCCATTTGCTTGAATAAATCCAACTGACTATCGGTTGGTTCAAAAGGGAATTTTTGTCGAAGCAAAAAGCTAGGAGTAGGGGATTCGGACATAGTTTTACGACAAAATACGAGTTGTAGGAATACTTTGGCTTAATGATAAATCTCTAAATGTATTGATAAAACAGACATGGCTATAGTGTTGAAGGTCATCGAAATGAATCGCCTTTTCGGTTACTAAGCCTTTGTCGAGTAATTGTTGGCGTTTTGTCCCTTTCAAAAGGGGAGTAGCAGGTACAAACCACTGATTGCCGTCGAAGAATGCCAAACAGGCAATTGTGCAATCGCTTACCCAACCATTTTGTAAAATAATCAGCTCATCTACTTCTGAATTAGTAGCTAATAAATCGCTGAACAC
>JBMLRK010000404.1:0-8800 GCA_049241065.1 Spirosomataceae bacterium | reverse complement strand
AATTTTCACCTGATAGGATTTTGTCATTACAACCCCCTGATTTAATTGCTTTAACAGTTTTACCACACGATATAATGCGTCGGTGTTTTCAGTCAGAAAGCATTGACGCATTACTAGTTTTAACCGCATTACAAGTGCTTGTTCCTCCTCTTTGGTTCGGAGGAGCTGAAAGGCTTTTTCACAAACGGTAACGGAGGACGGCACTAAAGCGTTTTTACGTTGTGTGAATTTGGTTGAATGCGAACCCGAAACAATACGTTGTTTCATTAAAATTTCGGGTTGATAAGCATAGTTCCAAGTACGAGATGAACGAATCCAAAAGTCAAAATCTTCGTATGCCAAAGACGCATCATATCCTTCTAATTCATCAAAAACAGCTTTTTTAATCATCATGGTAGAAGGCATGATGAATGAACGCTTTAGCAATGCTGCAAAAACATCCCCAACTGGCAAGTTCTCTTCATCTCCATAAAAATTATTCAGAAAGACTCCTTCTTGATTCATTAACGTAGCATTTCCATAAACCACTCCCACCGACTCAGCCTGACGTTCGAAAAAAGCCACTTGTTGAGCGAGCCTATCCGATTGCATGACATCATCCGTAGCAAAATCAATCACATAGTCGCCAGTTGCTAGACCAAGTGCTTTATTGAATGAGCGACAATTTCCTTCATTTTGTTCATTTAGTATAACTACTATGGACGGAAATTCTTTTTTGAGTTCCTCTATTTTGCCCCTACTATCATCGGTACTACAATCATCTACAAGAATAACCTGTTTATGGGGATAGCTTTGATTCATCACAGAACGCATGGCCTCCTCCACAAAAGGAGCGTGATTATAGCATAAGCAAATGATTGTAACGACTTTATTATTTACGGACATAAACTCAACAAATACTTAATGGAATAAAACTAGAATGTTATTGTTGCTTATCTAAAAACCGATTTTTTCGTTCTTCCGTTAAGGTGATTACATCCTGAATACTGGTATTTATTTCAAAGCCTAAAATCAAGATTAACGCAATGAGATAAAGCCAAACCATCAGAGCAATGAATGTTCCAATTGTTCCGTAAAGTCGGTTATAGGAAGCGAAATTAGATAAGTAATACGAAAATAAGTTAGTAATCAGAATGGTCAGAATAGAAGCAGTTACCGCTCCAACATTCAACAATTGCCAACGTCTATGAATCACAGGAGCCCAATAATAAATAATGGCAATGGTTAAATAAAACACGGCGAAGACCACTACATAGGTTAACACCTGAAGAAAATAAAAGGTAAAATCTCGGTTTAACACCCCTTCATCGAAGAGAAAATCAATAACAAGATGTCCTATAATGATTACCACAATAGAGATAATCAACACAAAGGTTAATAAGAAATTGAGCATCACAGCAATAAGCCTTGCCTTGATAAAACCTCGCTGTTCTTTGGTTTTATTTGTTAAGTTAAAAGCCCGCATTAACGCCATAACACCACTGGTGGAAGCATATAAAGCGAAGAAAAAACCCAAGGATAAAACACCTCCTCTGGGTTTACTAACAATTTCGATAATGGTTGCTTTGGCCTCTTTATAAATACCATTGGGCATTACATCTGCCAAAAGCGTCAAAATTTTAAGATCTAACTGTCTTACGGGAATGTATGGAATCAATGAAAACAGAAAAATGATGGTCGGAAATACCGCTAAGGTAAAATTATAAGCAACCGCAGCAGCCCTTACATCAATATCAAAATGGACTAAGCGATGCCATAGGATTCTCAAAACATGATACACTGTTTTGGCTGTGTGTTCCAAATGGTATTTTTCCAAAAGACGCAAAATGACAGGCGAAAGGTTATTTTGAGTGAGCTTCATACATTAGTTGTTGATAAAACGGAAAGCATTTGCTTCCTCAATACATACGTAGAGGTTAATCAATAAGAAAGTAATGCATAATTTTGAATGATGAATTAGCAGTGTACGAAGGATTGAAAAATAGTATTCTCTGACAAATTTTGTAAAATCCTTTTTGACGATGGGCTAACACCCATCGCTTAGGTATGTCGCCCTTTCAGGGCTAAGACAGTACATTTTAGCCCTAAAAGGGCGACACACCTAAACCTAGGGTGAAGCCCTAAGTCTCGAAATCTAAATTTACCAAACGTTTCTCAATCCTTCGTACACTACTAATGATGAATTTTGAATTTAATGCACTAGCTATATGGATAAATAATCGGTTTCTTACTAAGTAAAAAACGGTTCTAGCTTCTGAAGCAACGTTGCAGGAGCAGGCACTAATCGGTTATTATCTTTATGCAAAAATACAAGCGTTGTTTCTCCTGTATGAATCAAGACATTTTTTTCGTTAAAGATTTCATAATTAAAAACCGAACGTACTGCTGGTTTAACCTTTAAGGTTGTTCTGATAGTCAGCATTTCATCATAAAGTGCTGGAGCTATAAACCGTGAATGATTTTCATAAACAGGCATTAACACACCCGAATCTTCCATTTCTTTATAACTATACCCCAAACTTCTAAAAGCCTCTACCCTTGCGATTTCATACAGACGAGCATAATTGCCATAATACATATACCCCATCTGATCGGTATCAGCATAACGCACTCGATATTCTGTTTCGTGAATGTACATTTTCTTCAATTAATTTACGAATAATAAAGCCAAATCCTATCAGTAGGCAAAAATAACCTCACTGATAGGATTTGGTACTACGTTGATGCGAAGTGATTTATCGCATGATATTTCTTTTGTTTAATGCTTCTTGATAAATTCTAGCATTATTTAAATGGTCATCGTATGACACAGCAAAATTATGATACCCTGAAAAATCCTCTTTTGCACAGAAGTATAAATATTGATGACGTTCGTAATTCAAGACCGCATCAATAGAAGCCAAATCTGGAAGATTGATAGGGCCTGGAGGTAGTCCAATAACTTTGTAGGTATTGTAAGGAGAATTGATTTTCAATTGCTCTTTGGTTACACGCTTAATACTAAAATCCTGATGAGCGAAAATCACCGTTGGATCAGCTCCTAAGGGCATATTAGTCAATAAACGATTCATATATACCCCTGCTACTCTCGGTTTCTCATCTGCTTTTTTGGTTTCTGCTTCTACAATGGATGCCATGATTTGTGCCTTAATTGGATCTAAGCCAATCGCTTTTGCCTTTTGAATACGAGCAGGAGTCCAAAACTTATCATACCAAGTTTTCATGGTTGAAAACACTTTGTCAGGCGTTGAATTCCAATAAATATCGTAAGTGTTAGGCAAGAACATACACATGATTGTTTCTTTGGTGAAACCGTAGCGATGAGCCACCGCCGAATCGTTCAACATAAGAGCAAACGTCGTGGAGTCGAAGTCAAACTTATTTCCAATTTTATGTACTAAATCTTTCTTTAAACGGATATTATTGAACGTTAAGTGAATTGGGTCTTGGTCGCCACTACGAAGTTTTTTAATTAATTCATAATTGCCCATATCTGATTTAATCACATAACGTCCTTCTTTCACATGTCCTTTATATTTAAGGAGTTTTGCCAAAAACTGAAAAGACAATCTATCCTTAACAATTTTATGAGCGTTTAGTGAATCCCAAACGGTTTCGTAAGTTGCCCCTTTGGGAATTAAAAGAGCAAAGCCCTTTTTCTCGTCAACTTCATAGTTAGGAGTTTTGGCAATTTGCCAAACATAATAAGAAAACATTGTCACAAACAGACCGAATGCGATAATGACGTAGCGAATTAATTTGCCGTTTTTTTGCATTGTTAATGTTAAAATGATGCACCTCTTAACTCAAACGAATAAGAACAGTACAAAGTGTAAGCACTGAAAAATAGGTTAAAAATTATGCTTCAAAAGCAATACCAAAACGGTCAGCTAGTCCTTTCAAGTCTTTTACAACAGGGTCTAGTAAGTCGATACCATTTGCTTTGCGTTCTGCTTCCAATACACGCTCAGGATCACCAGGAATCAAAACACTCTTTCCTTCTACCGCAGGAGCAGAACGGAAACGATTAATCCATTTGTCCATATCTGCTTTGAATTCATCTGCTGGACGGAAGCCGTCAATGCGCATTGCACCCAAGAAATGCCCTGTTCCTTTTCCTACTTGCTCGCCTGCATTCATAAAACCAGCCGTTGCAAAGGGCGGAACCCACGGGCCAAAATTAGCACCTGATAGCACACCAGAAAAAATATCTACAATTGCACCTAAACCGTAACCTTTATGAGAACCATGTTCACGGTCGCCTCCAAGTGGCAATAATGCTCCTCCATTTTTTACAGCGTTGGCATCATCCGTCGGATTGCCATCTTTATCTTGCACCCATCCATGCGGAGCAGGTACGCCTTTGCGTTGTAGGATTTCCATTTTGCCATAAGCTACTGCTGTAGAAGCAAAATCGGCTACAAATGGCGGGTTTGTTGCAGCAGGTACTGCCACTGCAATTGGGTTTGTACCCAGCAATTTTTCTTTTGAAAAAGTAGGAGTTACTAAGGGAGCTGCGTTAGTCATTGCCCAACCAATCATATCGTTATTCAATGCCATCATCGCATGATACCCTGCAATACCGAAATGGTTAGAGTTTTGAACAGAAATCCAGCCAGAACCTACTAGTTCAGCTTTTTTCATAGCAATCTCCATCGCTTTGGGTGCAACTACCAAACCTAAACCTTTATCGCCGTCCACTACAGCCGTAGAAGGGGTTTCATGAACAATTTTTATAGAAGGATTGGGATTTAATCGACCATGGTCATATAAACGAACGTAGCCACTTAAACGAGCAATTCCATGTGAATCTACCCCACGAAGATCTGCCGAAATTAAAACTTGGGATGCTAGTAGTGCATCCTCTTCTGGACAACCAATCGACAAGAATACCTCTTGAATGAAGTGTTGTAAATAACTATATTCGAAATTCATTTCTTTGCTTTGCTAAATCTTTACAGCGGCAAAATTACGAAGAAGTCTGCACATAGAAACACAACAACCCAGAAAAGTCTAAGGAACATTTGAAGTCAAATTCAGAATAGTTGGATAATCAATTGGCATCAGAACCAAAAAGATGGGATATTTGTTCTTTAAAAAATGGTGGAAAAGTCCTTCTTTCAAGCATTTATAATTTTACTTACAATTGTCCTAATCAAGTCCATGAAGTCTTTCTTATCTAAACTGATAAATTATTTTGTAAGGGGTCTTTTACTCTTAGCTCCCCTCAGCATAACCATTTATATTATCTATCAAGCATTTATTGCAATTGATAGCCTGATTCCTATTGAAGTAAGCATACAAAACAGCCCCTATCGTCTTTATGGTACAGGCTTATTACTGGTAGTTGTAATTATTTTATCAGTAGGTTTTCTTGGCTCGACCTTTTTCATTATCCCTGTTTCGAAGTTAGTGGGTGAAGCCATTAGCAGAATTCCACTTGTTGGTATTATCTACTTATCTATAAAAGACCTTATTAACGCATTTGTTGGAGACAAGAAAAAATTCAATCAGGCAGTTCTTTTTTGTTTAAACAAGGAAAATGACATCCACAAACTTGGCTTCATCACGCAAAAAGACCTAGGATTTTTAGATAAAGAGGGTTTTGTGATGATTTATAGTCCACATTCTTATGCTTTCTCTGGAGAAACGTTTATTATTCCACGAGCAAATGTAAAATTAATCAACCTTCCATCCTCTGAAGTGATGAAGCTGATTGTATCAGGTGGAGTTTCACAGGGAAATGCCTAATCGGTTATTTTTTCCAAAACAATAATTTTTCCTTAAACGTCTTTTTGTTTTGTTGCTCATACCAACAAGCATTAGGCGTAGTGGGTGGTTTTCTGAAAAAAGGAATGGCTGCACCAAAATACAAATCTGTGCCTCTAGGTTTTGCAATGTTAAGCAAACTACCTAAATTATCTGAGCCAATAAATACAGGTCCTAAACGTAAACTTAGCCCAAATGCAAGAACAGAATAGTTATCGAGTAATGCAAAAGGCATTGCTACTTCTAACCATTTGCGTTCGTAGCGAGGTGTAACTGCCAAAAGCGAAGGTGTTTGCATTCCTATTGACTGACTTGTGCGAAGGTTCTGCACCCATTGAGTATTGAGGTAATAATAATCTTTTAAGTGATAATCCATATTAAATTGAATGGTAGTAGGCAGGGCAACCGTAAAATTCTGAGCATCTTGAGCAGGTGTTACTCCCAAGATTGAGTTTACTTTATCAAAAGTCGTTTGCAAGCCCATCATACGTTCAAAGTCAGATGAGTTAACTGTTTTACCTACAACTGCTAGGGTATAACTATGATTATATAAGGCATTATTGAAGCGAACTCCCCCAATATCAACCAGAGAAACACCCAGTTTGTATTTGTATTTATTTTTACTATTATCTAGGGTTAGTACTCCTTTTTTTCGATAACTATATTTTCGAACTTCAGGTCTAAATTCATACACAATACCTAAATCCATTCCCCAACCACTACCCGCTGATGACTGTCCCGTCATCCATTCAAAATTGGGTTTAGCATTTTTATACGCACCATCGTCGGTATAATTATACGTTAAATTTAGACTGTTGATATTTATCAAGCTTTTAGTTGGGTCTGTTGGATCTTGTTTCAACGTAAAATCGGCGTTTTCTCCAATCTGAAAGGAAGCAGAATAAAGCCCAATTAAACGTTTTAGATTCACCCCAATTTTAAGAAAACGATCTTCATCGCTTACTAAAACCCGTCCGTAGGTGGCAGTTATTTCTCCAAAGCTATTTAAATTGAAGGTGGAAGTCGGCAAAACATAGTCATTACCAACAATTGATGATGAGGCATTCACACCATAAAATATCATATTAGCTACTGCATTCGAGACACCTGTAAAACTCAAACCAGTTCTCACTCGTGTTGAGAGTGCTACCGCATTTTTGTTATTTAGCGTAACCATAGCAGCAGGTCCTCTGGCTTCTACCATCGTGTAAATATGTTTTACATTATCGCTCGTATTTGCCTCTAAATATTCATCCCTATAAATCAACTTATCATTCACAGGGTTACGATATTTATCTGATGCAATGTTGGTAAACAATGCCAAATAGTTATACGGACCGTTCCACTGTATATAGTTATTGCTCATAAAGGCATCTGCCCCTGTTAGATTCAAATACACGCTATAACGAGAATCCACCACGTTCGCTGGATTATTGAAAATAGCATTTGTTCCCGCATAATTACTACCATTTACTCCTAACCATTGCTGAGAAAAGCTAAAAGGAATTGAAGACAATAGCAGAAAAGAAAGCAGAAGAATTCGATAATAATACATGAAAATTACTGGCGTTAAAAAAATAGTCTGCTAAGTTGCATATTATATAGCAAGAAGCCAAAAATCAATTCTTTTTTTTTTGTCCGTTGTAGAGAAAGGGAAACAAGAAGAATTACCTCGAAATAATTCTATTTAATATTAACAAAATTTAATCAAAGCGTAAGAAACGTTTTTTTGAAGATTCTGAAGCATTTTTTTACAATAGATTAACAATCAAGGAGGCCTAAATATTAGGAAAAGGCAACAGTTTTTTGGATATTCGTAAAGGTGTTAGAATCCAGCGTGTAAAAATTCATTCGGTTCAAAATAACATTGGAAATTTGCAAGTTGTTAATAAAATCATCAAAAAATACGCTAATTTTTATAAAAAAGGTTAGAAAGCTGATTTATTAGCAATAAATTTGTAAGGTTTTGCATAAAAAGCAAAAATATTTGGGAAACTGCTTAATCGACTTAACAGCATCAATTTAAATGAAAAGAATCGCAGTATTTACTTCGGGTGGTGATGCCCCAGGTATGAATGCTTGTATTAGAGCAGTAGTACGTGGAGGTATCCATTATGGAGTGGAAGTTTTCGGTATTATCCGAGGCTATAACGGAATGATTAAAGGAGACATTATTCCTTTAAACTCTCAATCAGTAAGTAATATCATCCAACGTGGTGGTACAATCTTGAAATCAGCTCGTAGTAAAGAGTTTATGACTCCTGAGGGACGTAAAAAAGCGTACGAGCAATTAAAAGCACATGGTATTGAAGGGTTAGTGGCAATCGGTGGGAATGGTACGTTTACAGGTGCTGAGATTTTCTTTAATGAATATCAAATTCCAACGGTAGGTGCTCCAGGAACAATCGATAATGACTTGTTCGGAACAGATGATACCATTGGTTATGACACAGGTGTTAATACAGCATTAGATGCTATTGATAAAATCCGTGATACAGCCGATTCGCATGATCGTATCTTCTTTATTGAAGTAATGGGACGTGACTCTGGTTATATCGCTATTCAATCGGGTATTTCAGGTGGAGCAGAATCTATTTTGATTCCAGAAGAAAAACAGACGATTGACGATGTAATTGCTACTTTAAAAGCAGGTTTTGACCGTAAAAAATCATCTTCAATTGTTGTAGTTGCCGAAGGTGATGAAGAAGGAAATGCAGCTCAAATTGCAACAAGCATCAAAAATTCAATTGATGTTCCTGTGGATATTCGTGTAACGAACTTAGGCCACATCCAACGTGGTGGTAGCCCAACAGCTTATGACCGTATTTTGGCTAGTCGTCTTGGACTAGGTGCTTTAGAAGGTCTATTGAAAGGTGAGAAAAACGTAATGGCAGGTATTGTAAACGATGAATTGGTTTACACTCCTTTCCATGATACTATCACAAAGAAAAAATTAATCAATAAGGACTTATTGAGAATGGCTTCTATCTTGAGATAATTTCTCTTGAGAATTAAATGCTAAAAAACCTGA
>JBMLRK010000403.1:0-14227 GCA_049241065.1 Spirosomataceae bacterium | reverse complement strand
ACTTTATTAGCTTCTAAAATAAACATATATTTTTAGTTTGATGTGAAATTATTTACACGCCTGATAACAAATCATTTACATCCAAAATCTATAAATGATTAGCATAGACAGAACCGACATATTTTAAATCCAAAATTCATCATTCAAAATTTATCATTACTAGTTGTTTCCTTCAATAAGGCAAAATTATCTATCCACTTCGCCCATTACCAAATCGACAGAACCGATGATAGCTACCAAGTCGGCAAGCATCGCCCCTCTACTAATTTCGGGTACGACAGATAAGTTATGAAACGAACACGCTCTTACTTTTAGTCTAACAGGAATATCCGCTCTACCATCTGTACGGAAGAAAAAGCCTAATTCTCCTTTGGGGTTTTCGGCACGAGTATAAAAGTCCATTGCTTGCGGACGAATCTTTTTAGGAACTAATGCCTGAGGGTCAAAATCACGAGTACGCTTATGGTCTCCCATGAGTTGTACCAAACACTGTTCAATGATTTTTATCGACTCATCACACTCTTGTACCCGTACATGATTACGATCCCAGCAATCGCCCAAAGTCCCCATCTCTCCTTTTCCTACAGGAATATCAAAGTCTAATTCAGGATAGACCGAATAGCCATCGACCCTTCTCAAATCGAACTTCAAACCAGAACCTCTTAATACAGGACCAGTACAACCATAATTGATGGCTAAATCTAAAGGAAGTACCCCCACATTGGCTGTTCGTTGAATAAAGATTTTATTTTGAATCAATAACTCCTTTAATTCTACCATTTTAGGTTTTAGGTACTTGATAAATTCATCGCAGCGTTCCTCAAAACCGACGGGTAAATCATAAAACAAGCCCCCAATCCAAACGTAATTATACAGCATTCTTGCTCCACAAAGCCATTCTAATAAACGCTGAATATGCTCACGGTCACGCATGAGCCAAAGGAAAGAAGTATAAGCTCCAATATCCAAACCGTACGTCCCGATTGCGACAAAGTGAGAGGCTAAACGATTCAGTTCCGCAACAAGTACTCGGATATATTCAATACGTTTGGGAAGTTTCCCTTCCAAATCCAGCATTTTCTCTACCCCCATCACGTAAGCGTGTTCTGAATTCATGGCTGCCAAATAGTCTAGGCGGTCAACATAAGGAATGATTTGGTTGAAAGGCAGTGCTTCTGCGTGTTTTTCAAAACAACGGTGTAAATATCCCAAATGCGGAATCACATCGACTACGAGTTCTCCGTCTGAAATCACTTCCATCCGCAAAACACCGTGCGTTGAAGGGTGCTGAGGCCCCATCGAAAGAATCATTTCTTCCGAGCGTAAGTTCTCTAATTTATATTTGTTGGGATCCGAAAGTCGAAAATTTTCTTCCTTATATTGATATTGAATCGTCTTCATTGCGTAAAATTCGTAATTTTCTGATAGGAATAGAACAGAATTTTGTCAAATTTTGTGTCATAAAACTCCTTTTTCATATAAATTAACAAAAAAAGGGCTGTAAAAAAAAGTTTTTCTGAGACATAGTTGTCTAAAACTCAAACATTTACTACCTTTGCAGTCCTGTTTAGGAGGCGGTGAATCGTTAATTGGTTATTTGTTCGTTATAACTTACTCATAATCAATTTATAAGCAATGACGATTATCGCATTACGTCATAACGATTAACGCAAAACTCATCATAAAGAAATGGCTAAGAAAGGAAATAGAATCCAAGTGATTTTAGAATGTACTGAACACAAAACTTCGGGCGTTCCAGGTATGTCTCGTTACATTACTACGAAAAACCGTAAGAACACTACTGCTCGTATCGAGCTAAAAAAATACAATCCGTTCTTGAAAAAAGTTACGGTTCACAAAGAAATTAAGTAATTCACTTCGGTTAATGACCTTGTTGTTTCTACAATTGGGCGTTAACAGTTAACTTATCAAACACAATGGCAAAGAAGGTAGTTGCAACCCTGAAAAAAGAAGGTGGCGTTAAATATGCTAAAGTCATCAAAGCTGTCAAAAACGAGCAAACTGGTGCTTACTCATTCAAAGAAGAAATCATTCTTCAGGATGAAGTTGCTGCAGCAATGAAAGCTTAATTTTTTAAGATTTCGATAAAGTCCCCTATCTGAACAGATTGGGGACTTTTTTTTTATATCTTTGTATGATGTAAATTGCTCTCGAACGATTGTGGATAGCAATGAAATGAAGAATCAGAAAACAAACTGAATTTCTTTCGCAAGTATAATATTACCAATATAGCAGTTCGCTAACATTAACCGATAACAAAAAAGATGGGCTTATTTGATTTTTTCAAGAAAAAAGAAACATTAAACGTCGAAGAAAAAGAGTCACTGGATAAAGGTTTAGAAAAAACTAAAGACGGTTTCTTTTCTAAATTAAGCCGTGCCGTTGTTGGTAAATCAACAGTAGATGAAGATGTATTGGATGAATTAGAAGAGATTTTAATCTCGTCTGATGTGGGCGTAGAAACTACGTTGAAAATCATCAAACGCATTGAAGAACGTGTAGCAAGAGATAAATTCCTGAATACGAGTGAACTAGATTCTATTTTGAGAGAAGAAATTGCAGAATTACTGGCTCAAAATAAATCACAGGACGTTACGAATGCCTTTGCGAAATCAGATATTAAGCCCTACGTTATTATGGTGGTGGGTGTTAATGGTGTTGGTAAAACAACGACGATTGGTAAATTGGCATCGCAGTTTCATAAAGCAGGAAACAAAGTAATTTTAGGTGCTGGAGATACCTTCCGTGCAGCAGCCGTTGACCAATTAAAACTTTGGGGACAACGTGTGGGCATTCCTGTCATTGACCATGGGATGAACACAGACCCTGCTTCGGTAGCTTATGATGCGGTGAAACAAGCAGTGGAGCAAAATGCGGACGTTGTTATTATTGATACCGCTGGACGTTTGCATAATAAGGTCAACTTAATGAACGAGTTATCGAAGATTAAGCGTGTGATGCAAAAATTCCTACCCGATGCTCCGCATGAAGTACTTTTGGTGTTGGATGGTTCAACGGGACAAAATGCCTTTATTCAAGCTCAGGAGTTTACGAAAGCAACCGAAGTGACAGCCTTGGCAATCACCAAATTGGATGGAACTGCTAAGGGTGGCGTAGTTATCGGGATTTCAGACCAATTCCAAATTCCTGTAAAATACATTGGTGTTGGGGAGAAAATCGAAGATTTACAGGTATTTAACAAACAAGAATTTGTGGATTCGTTGTTCAAGAAAAAAAACTAAGCATCTGACGTAATGTTGGATGTTAGATTTTGAATTTTGGATTAGTTAAAATAAGTTTGTAAAGGGATATGTTCTAATACAATAGACATTTTGCAAATCTAATTCTTCAAAATAATTATAAGCAATTACACGTTGTATCTAATATAAGAGCTTCACTCATGGTGAGGCTCTTGTTTTTTAAGTCCATTCGTTAAACTAGACATAAATCCATGAAATACGTATTTGCTCTAGTAAGCCTTTTTTTCCTAAATGCGTGTACGGCACAGCATACAAAGGGAAAAATCAAGAATAAGAAAACAATGACCAAAAGTATTCAAGAAGGAATCTGTGGGACGGTCACTTTTCAATCGGGTAATCGAATGCCTATGGTTGACGTTCCGTCTTCGGGGAAATCTGTACCCGTAGTAAGAAGCATCGAAATTTACGAACGTTGCAATATGAGTCAGGTAGAAGCCATAAACGGTTTTTATGAACATATTCCAACTAAACGAGTAGCGACTGTTGAATCGAATAAGGATGGAAAGTTTTGTATCTCTTTGCCTGCTGGTAATTATTCGATGCTTTCCAAAGAAGCCAATGGATTGTATGCCAATAGCTTTGATGGCGAAGGAAATATTTTCCCTATCGTTGTTGAGAAAGGGAAAATCACAACGGTTGATTTTTTGATTAGCTATTCGGCGGTGTATTAGGTGCAAAGATTATAAATCTTTTTCCATTCTCTTTCGGATTGCAAATCCGAAAGAGCGGTTATTTATTGTGGCGTAATGATTTCAATTTTACCGTCCACAGAAACTGCCATTTTCTGGTGGTTACGTTTTTTGGTTTCAACCAGTTTTTGAGCCGCTATTTTTAAGCCTTCAATAATTGTATTTTGGAGTTCTTTTATATTAGCATATTCCATTTTGTAGTAAATTAAAAAGTGAATGATTGGCTATTTCAATAGCTGTATTTTTGGTTTTGTTACATATCAGCGTAGGCGATTTATCGGAATTATCAAAAACCATAACATTGTCGCATAAGGGCAAATAAAGTTCAAATAGATTTTTTATCCCTCTTTGGTATCGTCTTTCTATGACTTCGGTAGGTATACTATGCCCGCCTTCACTTACTCTTAGGGCTACTCTGTGTTTGGCAAGTTCGATACTATTGAGCCAAAAGAATAATAAGGTAACTGTATAATTTTTCTCTTGGGCTTTTTTCACCGTTTGTGCAAATGACTTGGTAGCAAGAGTCGTTTCAAAAGCAAAATCTACGTTTTTATACAAAAGTTCCTCTATACGGTGCAACATGATTCGACCCGCTTCAAAACTTACATTTTCGGGCTGAAATGGCGAAAGTCCTTTGGCTATTTCATCGGCATTTACAAACTCTTTACAATTTAAAATAGTCGGTAAAATACTATACGATGCTGTAGTTTTACCTGCTCCATTACACCCTGCGATGATATATAAATTTTTACTTATCATTATTCGATCTTGTTCATTTAAACAATAACCTTTTGTAGTTCTTGTCCAATTGCTATCAGTTCGTTATTACACCAACTTATTTTGCCCCATTACTTATCTGATAAATTATGAAGTTGCTAAATTACCATTTTTATCTTGGTTTAGGATAGTCAAGTTGATTGGTTTTTTATTTGTCCATTGATTGGGTGCTAGACAGCTTTCGGATTTGCAAATCCGAAAGAGCAAAAAAGCTCCTCAAACCAAACGTCTGAGGAGCTTTTTATGAGTAATCAATGCCTATTTATTTTTTTCTTTCGCCCATGTATCTTTTAAGGATACCGTTCTGTTGAAAATTAATTTGTCGGCTGTTGTATCTGGATCTAAACAGTAATATCCTTTACGCATAAACTGTACGCTTTTCCCAATTTCAGCTTCTTTTAGGCTTGGTTCTACAAACACTTGTGGAATAACCGTTAATGACTCTGGATTTAAGAATTTCTTGAACTGATCTCCCACTTGAGAAGAATCTTCAATGATTAATAAACGGTCGTAATTACGTACTTCTGCCGTAATCGCATGTTCAATAGAAACCCAGTGAATTACGCCTTTAACATTTAATCCCGAAGTATCTTCTCCCGAACGACTCTCTGGTACATAAGAACAGTGAATTTCTGTCACATTACCAGCAGCATCTTTCACAAAGTCCTCACATTTAATGATATACGCTCCTTTTAAACGAACCATCAACCCTGGGCCTAAACGGAAGAATTTCTTTGCAGGCACTTCCATAAAGTCTTCTCTTTCGATATACAGTTCACGAGAAAAAGGAACTTCACGCTTACCCGATTCAATATCTTCTGGATTATTTTCGATCGAAAGAATCTCTGTTTGTCCTTCTGGGTAGTTAGTAATAACGACTTTTAACGGATCTAAAACCGCCATGACACGAGCCGCAGATTTATTCAAATCTTCACGCACACAGAAATCCAATACGCCTACGTCAATTAAGTTATCACGTTTTGCAATACCGATTTTCTCACAGAAATTACGAATCGAAACAGGAGTAAATCCACGACGACGTAAACCAGAAATAGTTGGCATACGAGGGTCATCCCATCCAGAAACTACTTTTTCGTTCACCAATTGGAGCAATCTACGCTTACTCATTACGGTATGCGACAGATTCAGACGAGCAAATTCGTATTGTTTTGATGGAAAAATACTCAATTTATCAATAAACCAATCGTATAAAGGACGGTGAACATCAAATTCTAAGGTACAAACCGAGTGGGTAATTTCTTCAATAGAGTCACACTGACCATGAGCGAAATCGTACATTGGATAGATACACCATTTGTTACCCGTACGGTGGTGGGCAGCGTGCTTAATACGGTAAATCAACGGGTCACGCATGTGCATATTCGGATGATCCATCGCAATTTTAGCACGAAGTACTTTTTCACCATCTGCAAATTCACCTGCTTTCATACGTTCAAACAAGTCGAGGTTTTCTTCAACTGTTCTATAACGAAAAGGGCTTTCTTCGCCAGGAACTGTTGGTGAACCTTTTTGTGCGGCAATCATATCAGCAGCCTGATCGTCCACATAAGCCAAGCCTTTTTTGATAAGAGTTACTGCAAAATTGTATATTTGGTCAAAATAATCAGAAGCATAAAATTCGTTTTCCCATTCAAAACCCAACCAACGAACATCAGCTTTGATAGATTCTACGTATTCTGTATCTTCCGTAACAGGATTGGTATCGTCAAAACGAAGATTAGTTTGCCCCCCATAATTATCTGCTAAACCAAAGTTTAAACAAATTGACTTGGCATGACCAATATGTAAATACCCATTTGGTTCAGGAGGAAAACGAGTATGAATTCGACCGCCATTTTTCCCTGTCTTAATGTCCTCTTCAACAATTTGTTCAAGAAAGTTAAGTGACTTTTTTTCTTCTTCTGCCATTTCCGAAATCTTTTCTTTAAATTAATTATGAGTGAATAGGAGTTTGCTACGTTCGATTAATGAAGTATGAGGATAACTAAATAACACATAAAATTCGAATAATACAATCCCTTTGGAGTTCGTAAATAACTATTGGATAAAGCTCTTATCCATAAGACGAACTTATGTTAACACCTACCTATGAATTACGAATTTACAATTTTTTTTGCATAAAACAGAAGGCTTTTAGTGGAAAAACCCTTAAAGAAAAACAGGAAAATTAGGAGAAAGAAGCTTTAAGGAATGAGAAGATGATATAAAAGAGCCCAAATTACTACACGAATTCATAGGGTCAGAATCGTTCATTAAGGGCTTCTTATTCGACTTATTTACGCCAAAACAAGAACGATTTATCGAATAAATAAGAGCCATTACATCATTGATTTTGATAGTTGAAATATAGGATATTTCGGGTATATGAGCGCTTATCTCCTTATGTATCACAGCACAAGAAGACCTTCAAGTAATTTCGATTCTTCCTTAAATTCGATTAGTTTAAGCAATAAAATACCATTTGATAAAAATATTATTTTCCCAAAGAGTAATTATTTAGAATTTTATAGAATTCTTTGAAGAAAGTACTTAGTTTTGCATTCTCATTCATCAACAAGATAAAACATAGTTACAAGCAAATTGTATAGGTATTTTAAGCTGCATGGCTAAAAGACCTATTCTAAACATAAAATATCATGAGTGCTATCAAGCTCGATCATATAGACCATAAAGTCTTAGAAATTCTACAGCAGAATGCTAAAATAACGAACGCCCAATTATCAAAAGAAATTGGACTATCGCCTGCTCCTACTTTGGAGCGTGTAAAAAAACTAGAAGTATCAGGAATTATAGAAAGTTATCACGCCCAACTAAATCGTGAGAAAGTTGGCCTAGGTGTTACTACTTTCGTGACGGTCACTTTAATTGGTCATAAAAAACAAGTGACAGAGTCTTTTGTCTCTCAAATCAATACAATTCCTGAGGTAATCGAATGTCATCACGTAACGGGTTCTGGAGATTTTCTCTTGAAAATCATTGCAAAAGACATCTCGTCTTATCAAAAACTAATGCTTGAAAAAGTAAATGAAATTGAAGAAGTAGCAGGTACTCAAACGATGGTCATTCTATCGACTTTCAAAGAAAGCAAAGTATTACCAATTCCTTGAAATAAAGTAAATGAGCCTCTGATTGTTAGATTCTAAAATCAGAGGCTTTTTTTTACGCTTCCACTAACACATTAAAGGTGAAATTAAGTGGATCAAATGCCTCGCTAATTTGCGTCAAAAACTCAGGATTATTCACGAAAAAATTTAAGAAATTTTCTACTCGCTCCTGAGGTGTTCCGTTCGGAAATAATTTATGTTTTACGCCCAATAACTGGGTCACTTCTGTTTCTTGATTTCTTTCTTCAGCTTTCTTCAAACGCTTTTCTAAATGCTCTAAGGTATTCAACATTTTTTGTTGTTCTCCTTTCACAGCTCCTTCTAAAGTCTTATCAATTTGAACAGCCTTCGCTAAAATTACATCATAAATTGCCTGAATTTGGGTAGCTTCATCAGCTAAACTAAGGGAATTATGCGAATTTTTAGCTACAAACTCTTTCTTGAGGGTAATTTCGTCTAAGAAAAGTTCCTCCACACTCAAACCCAGCTTCTCCATTTTTTTCGCCGAAGGTTTATTGATGTAAAGAGCAAAATTGCGAGGCATTAAGATTGGGAAAGCTGTTTCATGGAAATCAAAAATAGCTTTTAATTGTAACCAATAAGGCACTTCTGAAGGGCCACCGATATAGGCTAAGTTGGGTAAAATAACTTCCTCATACAAGGGACGTAACACAACATTTGGACTAAAATGTTCTGGCTCGTTTTCTAACAAAGTCAATAATGCTTCTTCCGAAAATTGAAGGTCGGTATTCAAAACTTTATATACTCCATCCTCTTTCACGATACGTTCACGAACACCCTCGGCTAGGTAAAAGAAATTGATTTCTCTAGGTGAAATTTGCGTTTTATATCCTAAGTCTTCTATCGCTTCGCTGGTTTTTGTCACCAAGTTAAAGGCGGTATGATTTAATAAATCGTCCTTAATTACAGAAGTAAAAAGCGTTTTCAAGGCACGGTCATCGGCATCAATACAAACAAGTCCTTGCTCTCCAAAAAGTTCGTTTACATAACATCGAGCAGCATCGGCTAAGGTTTCTGAGTTCAAATACGCCTTCTTAAACACCTCTGGACAATCCGTCATTTCGGCAATAATCGTCTCCAATTCAGCAGGATTCACACGCCCTACAGCTCCCGTTTGGCTGGTTTCCCACTGGTATTTCTTCCCAAAAAGTGAAAAATGATTAATTTCTGCAAAATCATGATCTTCGCTTGCCATCCAATACACTGGCACGAAATTATAAGCGGGATAAGCCTCTTTTAATTTCTTAGCAAGATTGATTGTTGTGATTAATTTATAAACCACATACAAAGGCCCTGTAAAAATATTTAACTGATGTCCCGTCGTTACCGTAAACGTATTTTCTTGGCGAAGAATAGACAAATCTGGTTTTGTAGCTAAGTTGGCATATTGTTTCTCCAAAACATCCACCAAAACGGCTCTCTTCTGTGAATCAAACTTTTTCAACGCTAATTGTTCGCCAAAGCCTGCCATATCTGGATATTGCCCATAAAAGGGTTTCAGCGAATCCGCTTTTGAGATGAAATCTAAAAACAGTTTTGAAAACTGATTGACTGCCGACAAGGGGAGTTGGTTCACTTGCATGAGTATTCGTGTGTTGAAGATTGATTTAATGCTTCTTGGTAACGTGTAGAATCTGTTGTTTGTTCAATATCTCAGAAAAAAGTGTGTAAAGAGTTTTGGTTTGTAGCCTAGGGCTAATACCCATCGTCCAAAATACAAATGTTCACAATTATTTGAAACATTGCTAACGGTTCGATAATTTCTAATTTCCAACTTCGTATTTAAAAAATCAACATATGAAGCCCGTAAAATTAGTTGTATTGGATATGGCAGGAACAACCGTTATGGACCGCCACGAAGTTGAGTTTTGTTTCAAGAAAGCAGCCACAAAAAATGGTCTAAATGCCAGCGATGAGCGAATTTTAGCCCTACAAGGTTATGCAAAATTACAAGTTTTCAGCATGCTATGGACAGAGCAACTAGGGCAAGAAGACCCTCGAATTGAACGCTTTGCCCAGCAGTCGTACCTAGATTTTAAAGATATTCTTGAAAACTACTACCGCACCAACCCCATCTACCCTACCGAAGGCTGTGAGGAATTATTTGCCTACCTACACAAGCATAACATCGGCATTGCCCTCACTACTGGTTTTTACAGGCAAGTTGCCAATATTATTTTAGAAAAACTAGGTTGGTTACAGTCGTTACACGAAGGGTATATCAACCTTGAAAATACGACAGGTATTCACCTCTCAGTTACACCAGACGAAGTGGTAGGTGAAGGTCGCCCCTCTCCCAAAATGATTCAGTACGCCATGGAGAAATTTGGCATTACCGACCCGCAAGAAGTTATCAACATTGGCGATACCCCTGTGGATTTAGCTTTCGGCAAAAATGCTCAGGTGCGTTTGGCGTTGGGTGTTTGTAATGGTACACATAGCCGTAGTCAATTAGAAGACTATCCGAACGATGGATTATTGGATAAAATTTCAGACCTAATCACTCTTATCGACCAATTATAAGCCATGACAAAATACGATTTAATTGTAGTAGGCGGTGGCGTAATGGGTACGTTCTGTGCTTATCATGCCCTAAGAAAAGGGAAAAGCGTCTTATTACTTGAGAAAGATGCTCAACCGTATGAAGCTAGTTTTAGAAATTTTGGTCAAGTAGTTCCCTCAGGACAAGCCCTCGATGAATGGTTTGATTACGGACGAAAATCGCTCGAAATCTATGCGGCTATTCAAGCCATAACCGATATTTCGATGGTACAAAAAGGCTCTTGGTACTATGCTTCGGACGAAGACGAATTGATACTCTTAGAAGAAATAGCCGTTCTTTTTGCCGAAAGAAATTATCCGTGTAGCCTACACACAGCAGCAGCATGTTTAGTGCTAAACCCTTCCTTAAATAAAGATTACGTAAAAGGTGGCTTGTTCTGTTCGGCAGAAGCATCGGTAAATCCCCTGGTATTGACCCACCGTTTGAGAAGCTTTTTAATCGAGCATTTAGGCTTACACTATCAATCGTTAAGTGCAGTCAATGGAATTACCCAACAAAACGGTATCAACAAAGTAAGTACTGCTTTAAATCAGCATTATTTTGCAGATAAAGTAATCGTAGCCAACGGAAAAGATACACAGTTCTTATTTCCAGAACATTATCCGAGTGAAGATTTAAAGATAAGTAAATTACAAATGCTTCGCCTAAGTCCACAAAGACGAGTTTTTGAATCGAATGTATTAACAGGCTTGACCATTCGTCGATACGATAGTTTTAAGTCTTGCCCTTCGTTTTCAAGCATAACCACCTCCGCAGAACAGCAATTATTACAAAACTACGGGATTCATATCCTCTTCAAGCAAGCACAAGATGGCTCTATCATTTTGGGAGATTCGCACGAATATGTTCCAGCACATCATCAGGCGGATTTTGGTTTTGAATTAAACACTGCCATCAATGAGTTAATGCTAAACGAAGCCAAACGCATTGCTCACCTAGACGATTGGCAGGTTTCAGCCAGTTGGGCAGGTTTCTATATGCAAGGAACAAACACCGAAGTATTCACAAAAACCATTGACGAAAGTATTCATATTGTCAACGGAATTGGTGGTAAAGGCATGACTACCAGTGCAGGCTTCACTGCTTCTTTTATAGAACAATGTTATCAACAATAAACTTCATCATCATGAACAATCCTGTAGAAACCATCATTACTCTTTTCCGTGAACACGGCGATTCTCAATACGGAGGCGAACCCGTTAGTCAATTAGAACACGCCCTTCAAGCGGCTCATTTAGCCGTAGAAGAAGGCGAAAACGATAGCCTTGTAGCAGCTTGTTTGTTACATGACATTGGGCATTTGTTACACGAATTACCCAACGATGCACCAGAACAAGGGATTGACGACTTGCATGAAGATTTAGCAGGAAATTTCTTGAAAACCTTATTCGTCGATGCTGTGGTAGAACCTGTTCAATTACATGTGGCATCAAAACGCTATTTGTGTACTCGTGAACCCAGTTATTGGTCGATTCTGAGTGAACCTTCTATCGTGAGCCTTCATTTGCAGGGTGGTCCAATGTCCGAAAGTGAGTGTTTAAGCTTTGAACAAAACCCTTATCACCAAGATGCAGTTCGGTTAAGACGCTATGACGACATGGCTAAAATCCCCAATTTTGAAACCCGACCTATCGAGTTTTACGAACCTATTCTTAAAGCTGTTCTAAAATGATTAACCAATTAGTATTAAACAAACCGAATAACTATCAAGCAATAAAAGCCCATCCCCTTTGGGCAATGGTGGCAGCCTTCGGATGTTATTTCTGTGTTTATGGTTTTCGGAAACCCTTTACCGCAGGACTCTATTTAGACCATACTTGGGGCGAAATTCACTGGAAATCTGTCCTTATTTCTGCACAAATAGCGGGCTATATGCTCTCGAAATGGTGCGGTATTTTCTTTGTATCGTCCATCACACGGGAAAACCGTGCAAAGGCGATTCTCCTTAGTATTGCCGTGGCACAATTGGCTCTTTTCGGTTTTGGCTTATGCCCTGCCCCTTGGAATTTTGTATTTCTCCTCCTCAATGGCTTACCACTTGGAATGATTTTTGGCTACATTCAAGGCTATTTGGAGGGAAAAAGAACGGCAGAATTGCTAATAGCCAGTTTAGCTTCTAGTTTTATCTTGGCAGATGGCGTAGCCAAAACCGTTGGAAAATGGTTACTTGAGCAAGGGATTGTAGAAAGTTGGATGCCCTTTATGGCGGGACTTGTATATGGTGTGCCTTTCTTACTATTCCTTTGGATGTTGACCCAAATTCCGCAACCTACCGCAGCGGACATTGCAGACAGAGCCGTGCGAGAACCCATGACGATGCAAGACCGCATGAGTTTACTTAAGAAACTTGGTCCAGGAATTTTGGGGATAACGCTTCTCTATCTTTTTGCTTCGTTATTAAGAGGGATTCGTTCCGACTTTGCTCCCGAAATTTGGAAACAATTGGGATATGCTGGCAATGCGGCTATTTTTTCTCAATCAGAAGCTTGGGTAATGGCAGGCATTTTACTTATCAACAGTAGTTTAGTATTGATAAAAAAGAACAAACAAGCATTTTTTATCAGCCTATTTTGTATTCAAATTGGCTATGTATTGTTAGTACTTTCTAGCAATTTGGGCGTTGAATACCTCAATGGATTTTGGTTGATAGTCTTAACTGGCTTTGGGATCTATATGCCCTATATCACCATTACCACAGCAGTTTTTGAACGGATGATTGCTATTACGAGAGAAAAAGCCAACATTGGCTTTTTGATGTATATTGTAGATTCGATAGGCTATTTGGGCTATAATCTTCTGCTACTTTCGTATAGCTTCCTTTTCCCTAACTGGAATATTCCTCAATTATTTTTTACGTGGACTTACAACTTGGGATGGATAGGCTTATTCGTTTCGTTAGGAACATGGTTTTATTTTTCTAAAAAACTAGCAACTGATTAATGTTGGATTTTGAATGTTGAATTTTGGATTTGGGCTTTACGAGAAGTTGAACGGGTAGAATTTTAGTTGGATAATTGTTACATTTTATCGCACAACGTAGTCAGGGTTTTGAACCCTGACTACGTTAAACTAAGTAATTTCAATTCCTCCCCAATCCAACATTCAAAATCCATCATTCAACATTTAAAAATTGTCTAACTCAGCCAAACCATACGTAGCAATAATACGTTCTAAACGCTCGATATAAGCATCCTTCGCTAAGGTTGTGTAACCTTTATCAACCAAATTTCCCATAAAATTACGGGCAGCAGCATCTTTACTCAAACCATTATTCAAATCCTCCCGATACGTCCGTACTACTGGCGAATAATCACGTTTCCATAAACCCGTTTTGTGCAGGAGTAATTCATCAATAAAAAATGCTAAACAAGCCTGTTGTGAAATAAAACGCTTATACCAGTTACCCGTTTCGCCAGCGTATTGTTTCTGATACAAATAAGCATTTTTATGATCCTTGCTATTATCCTTCATCCCAAACAAATTATTGGCATTCACCGCCAATTCACTTTTACCGAAACCACTTTCCAGAAACGCCATAGCCACCACGACACTAGCAGGAATAACCGCTTTTTGACACCGTTGCTGCACAAATGGAGAAATTTGACTCACAAAAGCACGGGCTTCTGCTGTACTAGAAGCAGTTTTCGTAGTAGAAACGACATTTTTATGGGTTCTACAAGAAGTAACACACGAAGCAATAACAACAAGAAGGGCAAAAGGGAGGATATAATTCTTTTTCATGGCGTATGGATTTTCAAGTGGAGACTTACT
>JBMLRK010000402.1:0-2876 GCA_049241065.1 Spirosomataceae bacterium | reverse complement strand
CCTGTAATCCAGACGGTTTTACTCATTTATCCCCATCAAAGCCAACATAAACGCATATTCTAAGGCTACATCGTGGAAGCGTTTGAAACGTCCAGATGCTCCTCCGTGTCCTGCCGACATATCGCAGTGCATTAGTAACACGTTATTGTTGGTTTTTAAAGCTCTCAATTTCGCAATCCATTTGGCTGGCTCCCAATATTGTACTTGCGAATCGTGCAAGCCTGTGGTGATTAACATAGTTGGATAATCCTGAGCTACGACATTGTCGATAGGGGAGTAGGATTTCATGTAGTCATAATAAATTTGCTCTTTCGGATTACCCCATTCTTCCCATTCTCCCGTGGTTAACGGAATGCTTTCGTCCAACATCGTTGTTACAACATCTACAAACGGAACGGCTGCCAAAACGCCTTTATACAAGTCTGGACGCATATTACTTACAGCACCCATCAGCAAACCACCTGCCGAACCTCCGTTGGCAAAAAGCTTATCTGCCGAAGTCCATTTTTGTTGAATTAAGTACTCCGAAACGTCGATAAAATCGTAAAATGTATTTTTCTTTTTTAGCATTTTTCCGTTATCGTACCACGGTCTGCCCATTTCTTGTCCTCCCCGAATGTGGGCAATCGCAAAGGCAAAACCACGGTTTAATAGACTCAAACGAGCTGCCGAAAAATAAGGGTCAATCGAGTAGCCATACGAGCCATACGCATATTGAAGCAAAGGCTGCGAACCATCTTTCTGAAAGCCTTTTTTATAAACAATCGACACTGGCACTTGCTCGCCATCTCGTGCCGTCACAAAAAAACGTTCGGTCTGATAATCGTCTTTGTTAAAATCGCCCAACACGACTTGCTGTTTTTTCAACTCACGGGTTTGCTCGTCCATGTGATAGTCGAAAACTGAGTTTGGGGTCGTCAAAGACGTATAAACAAAGCGGATAATGTTCGTATTGAAGTCAGGATTATACGAAAGTCCTGCGTCATAAGCAGGCTCGTCGAAGGGTAGATAATGCTCTTCTTTCGTTGCTTGATTCAAGATACGGATGTGCATCAACGCCTTGCTACGCTCGCTCAATACCAAATGATTCGTGAACACATCCATGTTTTCGAGATACACCTCTGGGCGATGAGCAATCACTTCTTTCCAAGCCTGTTTATCAGCCGTATGTCCTTCGGCAACCTCCATTAATTTAAAATTCGTGGCATCATCGGCATTGGTACGGATGTAGAATTTATCCCCAAAATGTTCGATATAATACTGCAAACCGTGTTCACGAGGACAAAAACTTTCAAACGTTCCCGTTGGATTACTCGCATCCAATAAATGATATTCCGAAGAAACCCCGTTGTGGTCAGAAACCGTAAAAATGTATTTCTTCGATTTCATTCTGCCCAAACCCAAATAAAATTGCGGGTCATTTTCGGAGTAAACCAATACATCCGTTTGCGGGTCAGTTCCCAAGACATGGCGATATACCGTAGAAGCCAACAGCGTTTGCTGGTCACGAACCATGTAGAAAATCGTCTTATTGTCCGTTGCCCAAGCATAAGCACCGCCTTCGGTATTTGGAATTTCGTCTGCCAAAATTTCCCCCGTTCGTAAATCCTTAAATTTCAAGGTATAATTTCTTCTACTCACGGTATCCACACAATAAGCCAATAACTGCTCATCGTCCGACACATCCATGCCGCCCATGCTAAAATAATCATGCCCCTCTGCCAGTTCGTTGCAATTGAGCAAAATTTCCTCTTCTCCGTCCAAACTACCTGCTTTACGGCAATAAATCGGATATTCGCCCCCTTCTACAAAACGGCTGTAATAAAAATAATTTCCCTCTTTGTAAGGCACCGACTCGTCTTGCTCCTTAATTCTGCCCTTCATTTCTTGGAAAAGCTGCTCTTGCAAGTCCTTCGTTTCCGCCATTACAGCATCGGTATAGGCATTTTCTTCGTTCAAATAGGCGATTACCTCAGGATTTTCTGCCTCCCTTAACCAGTAATAATTATCCACACGAGTATCGCCGTGCAAGGTCATTTCAAAAGGCTTTATTGCCGCCACAGGGGCTTTTGCTATATTCGGATTCATATTAATTTGTAGTACAATTTTTCAAATTGTAAAAAGTAATTGTTTCTTGTTTTAAACGACAATTTAGACCATTGCGTTACATAATGTCATTATAAATGTGCTTTATGTAAGACCATTTCCAATCTTTCATTTCGCTACATAGTCCTGCTTTTACGGGGTTATTGGCAATATAAATCATAATACGCTTCAATTCAGCACTATTTCGCACTAATCGGTCGTAACTTTCATGTTGCCAAAATGCACCTGTTTCTCCTAATAATTTGTTGCATTGAGACGCTGAAAAAAGTTTAATGGAGTGCATGACTTCTTGTAAATAACGAGGTTTATCCATCTCTCCTTCTCCAAATAGCCTAAAAACCACATGAACATGATTTGACATAATGCAGTAACTATAAAGCTCAAGACACTTATTGTCCCAATAATGTAAGGTATCAGCAACAATTTGTGCCAAGCTATCCGATTTTAAATAATGGTTTCCGCCCGTATATGAATCAAAGAATTTATCTCTTTTTGCAAAATCAAGTTTGCCTAATCGTTCCAAATCATCATCCTTATTCTCGGATGTTCTCAAGATGGCACTTTTCTGTTCTTCATATTCGGCTGCCCAACGAGCCAAAACCTCTTTAGGAATACTTCCTGCTAAATTATAGGTTACGAAAAAAGTACCTCCTAATGATTGTATATGTGGAAGGTTGCGTCTATGAAAATCTGTTTTCATAATGGGTAGAACAATTTTCTAAATGGCACGTTAATGATTTTTTAGAAATACAATTCGGAGAATTGCGTTA
>JBMLRK010000401.1:22598-23487 GCA_049241065.1 Spirosomataceae bacterium | reverse complement strand
AAGTTTAATGTTCAAAGGTTTCGATAAACCACTATTCTCTAATAGCTTATGCTACCATAAACTATTTATCAACGAGTACTTAATACGCAAGGATTTTGTCTATTGAACCTTGTATAAACATATAACTTGACTGAACAACGAATAGGTTTCAATTTAGAAAAAAAAGTACCAGAAAAACAAAAAAAACCAACAAATCCTAGAAAGACTTGTTGGTCCAATACTAACCCATTATACTCATAAACAATTTACCTAAATGAAGGTGAATATTACCAAACACTACTTATGCAATCATTTTTTGTTCACTACTTTGCGGATTCCGAAAGACTCACTTGTTAAAACCACCTTGAACTAACAAACTTGACATATCGGTAATTTTAATTTCTTATTTGTAAAGTGCTTTCAATGCGATGATATCGTTTGCTGAAAATGGTACATCACTTCCTGCACAAGATAACATCCAAGACTTATAATCAATGGTTGATGGTGTTCCTGGAATCAATACAGCTCCCATTGTGCCAGCCCCCTCATTTCCTCCTCCACAAACACGAGCCATATAATCTGTGTGTCTAAATCCAATTGCGTGACCTACTTCGTGAGCGATTACAGTAGCTACAAAACCCATTTTAGGAGTTGCACTAAAAGTAGTCGTTTTAATTCTTACGCTGTTATACGGATTACCTGCCAAGTTTGGATAACCTGCCACTCCTAATACGCCGCTTGGCAAGGTATTGTCAATAGTAATATTAATACTTGGAGTACCTGATGTAATGCGTTGGAACGTAAGTTTTAAGCCTAAAGCATTATATCTTTTAATCATTTCGTCTGTTGCATCCTTATAAACTTGTGGGAAAGCTGGGGCAATCATTACGGTAATTACACGTGGAAAGTT
>JBMLRK010000401.1:16000-22588 GCA_049241065.1 Spirosomataceae bacterium | reverse complement strand
AAAGTTTTTAACGAGGCGTGTGGTACGATACTGCTCTTCATAAGGAGCATTTTTATCATAAGCTAAGGCTGCTCCTTTCAAATCTTCATCTGTTAAGATTAAATCTTTCTCTACAAGGATGCCGTCTTTCACTTTAATTGCATTTGCAGCACTAAAGCCTAATGCTTCAATAGTTTTTGCTGTATTAGCGTCGATTCCGCTAGTTGATGTTTGTGATACAGAGGCTACAACGTCATTTTCAACTTTTGAACAAGAAGTTAATGATAATGCGATAACGCATGTTGCGAATAATAAGGATAAAGTTTTCATGATCTTTCAACGTTTAAGTAAGGGTTACGTCTATTAAAATCAGGCAACGAAGAACAGGGCTGTAAGTGAGCTCACGGCAAAAGAATTGGGAAAATTCAATAGCAATAATGTTACAGGAATTCTAGTTTCTCTGGAATTTTAACAAAACAAAGGGATTTTATAAATAAGGAATAACAAAGTAAACTACTTAACAAAGTAAATTATCTAATCTGGATTTTTTTTTAATGAATTAGGGATTTGGGGTTTAATTAAAACAAAGTACAAATTGGTAACCAAATACAAATTAAGAATGGGAAACTCTTAATAAGAAAACACGCTGAACAAAGTAAGTTTTATATCTAAGGATTATATCGGTTGAACGCTTTGGGAATTGTGTTCTTCCGTTTTGTTGATATGAAGATAGCTTATTGTTTTTTAAAAAGCAAATCTTTTAGAAGAAAAAAAATGGCAGAAAAATGGCAAAATTTTAATCAATATTACTAAAGTACAATAAAAAAATCCAATCAATAAATATCCCATCCTTATTTATAACTATATTAGAACTACAAAAAAATAGCAAATTTAAATAAAATATTAAAATAATTATACTAAATAAGTATTTTCAACTAAAAAGAGTTATAAAAATATTACAAAAAAATATTTTTATAAAAAAAATAAAAAATGGCAAAATCGTCGTGAATAAAACAACGTTTTTGCCATTCTTAAAGCTAATTAATCGGTTATCACTGGTTCATGAGAAGGCCATAAACCTAGCTAAACATTTTCAAAAAAGGGATGATAAAGGGTAATGAAAGCAATAGTCCATCAAAACGATCTAGGAATCCACCATGTCCAGGAATGGTAGATGCAGAATCTTTGATTTTAATGCTTCGTTTGAAGAGAGATTCTACTAAGTCGCCATACGTACCCGCCACCACGATGATTGCTCCGCACACATACCACTGCCAAGCTTGCAGGTCTTCGTAAAAATGACTCAGTACCAAGGCAACCAGCATGGCAGAGACAAATCCACCAATACTTCCTTCCCATGATTTCTTTGGCGACACCCGTTCAAACAACTTTGTTTTTCCGAAACGAGTTCCTGCAAAATAGGCTCCCGTATCACTAGCCCATAATAAGAGCAGACATCCAAGCGGTCGTTGCCAGCTAAAAACATTATCAGGTGTAACAAATGCCAAAATAATCATGAGTGCAAAAGGCAAGGCTACATAAATTATTCCGAGAAAGGTATAAGCAATATTTTTGAATGGCTTTTCATCCTCTGCTTTGTATAGTTTAATAAAGAAGATGAAAGCTAATAAGGGCGATAAGATATAATAGTTCGATTCGGCAATGAGTCCTTTTTCAATCAAGAAAGTGGCCGTTACTAGCACAAAGCCACAAAAAGTACCGTAGTAGGTAAGCGGTTCGTTTCCATCTAATCCTACCAATTTATAAAATTCTAACTGAGCTAACACAGCAATCAATACAAAAAGCCCATAAAAAGTCCAATCACTATAAATGATACAAAACAATAAAAAAGGAACTGCAATCAATGCGGCAATAACCCGTTGCTGAAGGTTCGATAAACCCTGTAATTTTTCTTTCATTCTTCTATTTTTATAAATCTATTCCACTTTCATTTTCTAACATAAACTGTGCAAGAGTAGCTTCATTTAAATGAACATACAATTCACTTTTTCCGATTAAATAAGAACTATCTCTTTTGTTGACAACCACCGCCTGAATCTGATGTTCATCTAATAAATAAGCCTTTGCCAATTCCAGTTTAAATGGATTACCAGACTCATATATCTTTTTCCAATCCTTCATACTTATCTATTTTTTGATTTTGGCTACGTTTATAAATCCAAGCAGTTAGTACAATGGTAATCAAAAGCGATGATAACGCTCCTTGCCAAGACACGTCATCTACTTTTTCGATGTCTGTTTTTGTCCATTTAATTTGGTAAAGATAAACCATGAGTAGCGTAAAACCATTATTTACGAAGTGAGCAAACATCGACAACCACAGATTTTTTGTCCAATAGTAAATATATCCGAACATTGCTCCTAAAAGCATACGAGGCACAAAACCATAAAATTGAAAATGAATAAAACTAAACCAGAAAGCCGCTACCCAAATAGCCACATGTGGATTGTTCCACGTTTTATACAGAATATTTTGCAAGACACCTCTAAAAAGCAATTCTTCACTTGCCCCAGCGGCAATAGCCACAACAATTAAGCCCACAATAAAGCGAGTCGGAGAATTGAAAACCGTCAAGAACTTCGTTAAGTCGGCAGCAGCCTCCTCACTTTTTTGCATCCAATTTTCAAGAGCCTTTAAACTTTCGGGAAATTGAATATTCTTGTTCCATTCGATAAATAAACCATCGAGTGGCATAAAACCTACTACCAGAAAAGCCACCACTCCCAACATCGCTAAATCCGTTGTTTGGAAACTTAATGTAGCAGGACTTTGTTTCTCCACAACAATCCAATAGAACAACGAAGCACCAATAAACGGCAAGGGCGTTGAAAGCATCTGCAATACCATAGTTGCGTACCAAGCTTGTGGGTAATGGTTCGGTGAAGCCTGAAATGTTGCAAACGAAACACCAGCCATGGAATCGAAGAGTACAAGTCCAATTCCAGAACCAGTAGCCATAAAAAGCAAGGTAATTCCTAGTAATATCAACACTTTAGCAAGAAGCGGGCGTTGAGTTTGTTTCCTAATTGTATCGAATTGTGTCATAATGGTTGTAAATTTACAGAAAATAAGGCAAACAATAGATAATGGTTAAAATCGGTCAACATATTACGTTAGGCGATTTCCCTTTGCTACTTGCTCCGATGGAAGACGTATCCGATCCTCCTTTCAGAGCAGTTTGTAAAGCAAATGGAGCAGACTTAATGTACACAGAGTTTATTTCCTCGGAAGGACTCATCAGAGATGCAGCAAAATCACTGCAAAAATTAGACATTTTTGAATACGAACGTCCAATTGGTATTCAATTATTTGGTTCGGACATCGAAACCATGCGTTCTTGTGGCGAAATTGCTACCAAAGCATCGCCAGATTTAATTGATATTAATTATGGATGCCCCGTCAAACAAGTAGCTTGTAGAGGAGCAGGAGCTGCCTTACTTCAAGATATTCCGAAAATGGTTGCCATGACGAAAGCCGTAATTGAATCTACTCATTTACCCGTTACAGTAAAAACCCGTTTAGGCTGGGATGATTCTACCAAGAATATCCTTGATGTAGCCGAACGTTTACAAGACATTGGAGTCCAAGCCCTTACTATTCACGGACGTACACGGGTACAAATGTACAAAGGAGATGCCGACTGGACACTCATTGGGAAGATAAAAGAAAATCCAAGAATCAACATCCCGATTTTTGGCAATGGAGATATTGACTCGCCAGAAAAAGCATTAGAATACAAAAATCGCTATGGAGTAGATGGTATTATGATTGGGCGTGCAAGCATTGGCTATCCATGGATATTCAACGAAATAAAACACTTTGTTGAAACAGGAAAACACCTCGCTCCTCCTAGTATCGACGACCGTATTGAAGTATGCAGAAAGCATTTAGACTTCAGTATCCAATGGAAAGGTGAGCATACTGGCATTGTAGAAATGCGTAGGCATTATGCCAACTATTTCAAAGGAATCCCTCATTTTAAGGAATTTAGAATGAAATTGGTTACTACTCCAAGTCAGGAAGAGGTTTTATCAATTTTAAATGAGGTTTCCGTGTTTTACGCCTCAAGAGGCGAAACCGAATTTCAAACAAGTATGGAAGGGGTTGAGTAAAAAGCCAAAAGTTTATGAGTGACTGTCGCTCGGTTAAAAGCTATAAGCAGCTAAGTAATAATGCAAAATTATGAATGTTAAATTTTGGATCTAATTCACTAGTTTTTTGTAAAATTTAAGTTCAAAATAATTTTGCACGATTAAGCAATAGGATAAAAAGTTGGTGTGAAAACCTATAAGGTTTAGTTTATAATACTCTTATAGTCAAATCCTTAACCAAAACTTTATAGGTTTAACCAACTAATTCCTTATACTTACGATTCTTTCAAAACTAAATTTAGGAGAATATAAAGTAATCGTAAAGTAAGTGGCACTTTTAGCTTTTAACGCTGTACTTTTTACATACCTCCTTCCCTTACCTCTATTTCATACATATCATAAGGAAGAAACTTTACCTATTAACCGCCAAATTGTACGGGTTTCTGTTTAACTTCTGGTTCATCCGTTGAAAACATACATCGCTATATTTTACATTTTGGTCATTCCATTTTACTGTTTTGCACAGGAAGTAAAACCCTTGTATTTAAGTTTAAATTATGGTACAGACCTTACCACCGAGAAGAGTGATCGTATCCTTCCTTATGCCCCCTCCTTTGTAGGTTTTAGTTTGGAGAAACGCTTTGCAAAAAAAGATTTTTATGGAATAGGACTAAACTATTTTTACTTTACCGATTATTATAGTAGCTACCAACACCTATCGCTTAGAGGTTACCAACATTTTGGCCTTATAGAAGACACTCAGGAGGCTAACATCGATCCCTATTTTGGAATCTGGGGAGGTGTTGAACGTTGGAAAAATAAGTTTAAACCGACCGTAGGGGTGTTTTTAGGCATTCGCTTTATGTTTAGACCTAAAATGGGTGTTCATGCCGAAATTGGGAGTTCTTCCTCTGGCTTTGGAAATGCACTCCTATTTCAGACGGGTATAACCACCTGCATCAACCAAGTAATCTCATTCAAACGAAAGTATAGAGGAACTCATTGTCCCAAATTTTAAGTGACCACTCACTAAGTTTGTTCGGCATATCTATTCTTTATCAAAACGCTTCTTTTGTTCCTTTCTTGGTTTTTTCTATCTTTGCGAGCGAAAAAAAAACGAATAATCATGGACAAACCGAAATACAAACGAATTCTTCTGAAACTATCGGGTGAAGCACTAAGCTCAAACAGCGAAGTATTAGAGCCTTCTATCTTGGAACAATATGCTCAAGAAATCAAGAAAGTAAGCGATTTAGGCGTTGAAATTGCGATTGTCATTGGCGGTGGCAACATCTTCAGAGGAGCTAGTGCAGCTAAAGTGGGTATCGACAGAGTACAAGGAGATTACATGGGTATGTTGGCTACCGTAATCAACGGAATGGCGATTCAAGCATCCTTAGAAAAACATGGTATGAGTACTCGTTTGATGACGGCCATCAGAATCGAAGCAGTTTGTGAGCCAATGATTCGTCGTCGTGCTATTCGTCACTTAGAAAAAGGAAGAATTGTTATCTTTGGTGCAGGAACAGGTAACCCATATTTCACAACGGACTCGGCGGCATCATTAAGAGCCATTGAAATTGAAGCAGATGTTGTATTAAAAGGAACTCGTGTGGATGGTGTTTATACTGCCGACCCTGAAAAAGATCCAGAAGCTACACGTTATGCAAACTTGTCATTCCAAGAAGCTTTAGACAAAGGCTTAAAAATTATGGATGCTACTGCATTTACGTTATGCCAAGAAAATAATCTACCCATCATTGTATTCAATATGAACAAGCCTAACAACCTAAGTCAATTGGTAGAAGGCAGCGATGTAGGTACGTTAATTAGCTAATTTTAAGCAAATTTTACAAAATAATGGAAGAAATAGAATTTTATCTTGACGCAGCTAAAGAAACAATGGACGGTGCTTTAAAACACCTAGCTATTGAACTTTCTAAAATCCGTGCAGGAAAAGCTACACCAGCCATGTTGGATGGTATTCAGGTTGATTACTACGGAATGATGACTCCACTTACGGGTGCTGCATCTATTACAACCCCAGATGCTCGTAGCATTGTGGTGAAACCATTCGAGAAAAAAATGATTCAAGAATGTGAAAAGGCAATTCGTAACTCAAATATTGGACTTGCACCCATGAACGATGGCGAAGTTATTCGTTTGAACTTACCTCCAATGACAGAAGAACGTCGTAAGGAATTGGTAAAAAAATCAAAAGGAGAAGTCGAAGTTGCTAAAGTAAACGTTCGTCGTGTTCGTCAAGAAGCGAACGATTCTATTCGTAAACTAAAAAATGACGGCGTTTCAGAAGACCTTATCAAAGGTGCAGAAGAACGTGTTCAGAAAATGACAGATAGTTATATCACGAAAGTAGAATCAGTATTCGTAGAGAAAGAAAAAGATATTATGTCGGTTTAAAGAGGTAGTGGGTATTAGTTAGTAGGTATGAGATCGTAGGTATGAAGTTATAACCTAACTACTACCTCATACCTA
>JBMLRK010000401.1:7139-15900 GCA_049241065.1 Spirosomataceae bacterium | reverse complement strand
AGTAGGTATGAGATCGTAGGTATGAAGTTATAACCTAACTACTACCTCATACCTACAAACTCATACCTAATACCTATAAACTCATACCTAATACCTCATACCTACACTAATAGTTCTTCATTTCTTCCTTCCCATGCTCGTAGCCTTGTAAAATCAGGTAATTTATATCTTCTTCATCAAAATCTTGCATATCAATGTGTAAAGGATGATTAGGGCGAATAATTTTGAGTTTAATTCGTTTTTGTCCTTTCAGTACCCCCTCTTTTGCCTCAGAACCATCTTCTGGCAAACATTCATTTCTAAAAATAGCCCAGTCAATATCGGAATTTAAGGATTCATTCACCGAAATATCCATTACCCTGTCCACAAGAGCTAGTAAATTTCCATAAGCAAAATACCCTCCAGTAATATCTTTGGTATGGCAAGCAATGCAAAGTACTTCTGTACCTCCATCACGAATGGCTTTGTTTAAGGGAGCTACATCTCGGATACCACCGTCCAAAAAAGCCATTTTTTTATACCCACCAATCGTAACGGTAGGCATCAAAACGGGAATTGCCGAGGAAGCCATTATATAGTCTAAGAAATGTTCGAAAGTGGGGTCTGCATACAAAATATTACCGTTGATAATATCCACAGCACCAACTTTTAAGCCGATAGAAGAAGCATTCAGATTTCGAGGAGAGATCGTGTTATCTAATAATTCACGTAGTGGGCTGGGGTCAAGTAATCCTTCAAAATTTTTACGAATTGCACTAAGCCCCAAATCATAAGTACCTCTACGTAGGGCTAGACATTCGGGGTTACGAATATTGTTTGCCCAAAAATTACATAAATCACGGGCAGCTCTTTCGAAGTTAAGCACCTCGTTGCTCAGTTCTTGAATACCCAATTGATTGACAAGATAGGAGGCATTCATCGCTCCTGCTGAAATGCCATAAATAGTATCAGGACGAAAGCCTGCTTCCATAACAGCTTTCACAACCCCTACTTGATAGGCACCTTTAACAGAACCTCCTGCTAAAACTAAAATTTTACTCATCGTTGAAATTAGTCGTTAGAAATTAAGGTTTCCCGTGTTTACAAAAAAACAAAGTTCAGATTAATTAGCAGTAATTTACCCAAATTTTACACAAAAAATGTAATTTGCAAACAAATTTGTGGAGCAGTCTGTTTTAACTGATACAGACAAATGCCTATCCATTACAACAACAACTCAATGTCTTTATCTATCAAGGAAATACAAGCTCCCATTTCTTCCGAAATGGCGGCATTTGAAGGGAAATTTCGTCAGTTCATGAAAACTAAGGTGATGCTTTTAGACACCATCATGAACTACATAGTACAACGAAAAGGGAAGCAACTAAGACCGATGTTCGTTTTTTTGTCGGCAGGTCTTTTTTCCGAAATTAATGAAAAAACGCACCGAGGTGCGGCACTCATTGAACTATTACACACTGCCACACTTGTACACGATGACGTAGTGGATGATTCAAATTATCGCCGAGGTTTCTTTTCGGTAAATGCACTCTGGAAAAACAAAATTGCGGTATTGGTGGGAGATTATTTATTATCGAAAGGTCTCTTACTCTCAATCGACAATGGAGATTTTGAGTTATTGAAAATTGTTTCTACAGCCGTTCGTGAGATGTCTGAGGGAGAATTACTCCAAATTGAAAAAGCCCGTAAACTGGATATTACCGAAGATGTCTATTTCGAAATTATTCGTCAAAAAACAGCCACACTAATTGCAGCTTGTTGTGCAACTGGCGTGAGTTCGGTTGGTGCGGATGCCGAAACGGTAGAAAAAGCTCGTTTATTTGGCGAAAAAGTAGGTATCGCTTTTCAAATTAAAGATGATTTATTTGATTATGGTGACGCTGAAATCGGAAAGCCATTGGGTATTGATATTAAGGAAAAAAAGATGACCTTACCCCTAATTTATGCCCTAAATCAGGCCAACTGGACTACCAAACGTCATATTATCAATATCATCAAAAAAGATTCTGAAAACCCTAAAAAAGTAGCAGAAGTAATTGATTTTGTCAAAAAATCAGGAGGGATTGAATATGCAACCAAGGTAATGCAAAACATTGTTAGTGAAGCTCATGCCATTTTAAATACCTTCCCAGAATCTATTTATCGAACATCGTTGGCAGGACTCGTGCAGTTTACGATTGAACGTACAAAATAAATGTAACTCGATAACAATCAAGTAGATTACCGAAAGTAGCTCCGTGTATAACGTGAGCTACTAAAAACCTTTTAACAATTTAAACTAATTCCCTCCTAATTATCAACCTATAAAAACATGAAGCTTTTCTCTTTAGAAAAAACATTCTCACACGTGTTTATCTCTATAAGCGTTGTTGCCTTTTTTTGCTATTTGCATTTTACTTACCTCGTTGATTTACCATCATACGATGATTACGATACAACGCTAAATTTTCTCTTAGAAAATCCTAATTTCACATTCTCGTCGCTGATTAATCCGCATAACGACCATATTATCTTTTTTACGAGAGCTATTGCTGTTACTTATTTCAAACTCTTTCATGTGCTAAGTTTTAAAAATTTAGTGCTTATCCAAAACCTATTTTTATTCGGCAACTTTATCTTAATACTATGGATAACAAAAATTGAATCAATTCGATTTCAAACGATTTTAATACCTATTACCATTTATCTATTTAACCTGTCTTTTTGGTCCTCGTCCTTTTATTTTTCAGGAGGTAGTCAGCATTTTGTATCTACTTTCTTTACTATTCAGACCTTAATTTGCCTTCATCAAACGAATCAGATAAAGTCCTACTTTTTCCTATTGTCTATGATCTTTGCAACCTTATCAGTTATATCATTTGGCAGTGGAATTATCGTAATCCCCTTGAGTTACTTTTTGTTAGTTGATAAAGAGAGGAAAAATATCCTGATACTTTGGTTTGTTTTTTGCACAGGATTAGGTTTTCTATTCCTACTAAACCATAACAGTGAAAAAAGTACGATTTCATTAAATCTGATTGCTCTGGTTAAATTCTATTTTACCTTTCTTGGAAGTTTCCTCTATGTTGAACCCAGTACATTAGTTTGGAAAAAAGTCAATATTTATGGCTGTTTTGGAGTTGGAGTATTCGTTTTTGCTCATTGGCTATACTTAATCTATTGTGGTTATGCTTTCAAGAAAAAATTGCTATTTAGTCTATTTTCCATGCCGCTACTTACAGGCATACTCTTGGCGATTGGTAGATGTGATGGAACCTTTCAAGCAGGGTTAACGGCAAGATATATGTACTTTTCTACCCTGATACCTGTAGCCTTAATTCTTATTTTAGTGAATCGAACCATACTGAGCAAGTGGGCAATTAATGTATTGATTGCACTGGTGATGCTGAGTTATTGTCTCACAGCAAGAATGGGATATACTGAATTGATGACTGCAAATCAAGATATTGTAGAACGTTATAATACTTGGGGAAGTAACAAAAACATTGGGTTGGTGTTTTTTCAACCTACTGAATTAAGGTTTGGAAAAACACTGGAGGAATCCATAAAGAAGGGCATTGTTGCTCCTCCCAAATCTATAAAAGTAAAATAAAAAAACCTCCGCAAACATCGTTGAATGCGGAGGTTTTTTATTTTACATTAAATCTACTTTTCTAGGACACTTTTCAGTGTTGCTCCATTCAAATCCAAGTCTTTCTGTAACATCTTTTTTATCAATGGAACCATCACATTGAATGGAAAAGGTGTTTCTGTCTCAAAGACAGTGGTTACTTTCGTTTGATTTTCGGCAATTCCTTCCGTTGTGGTATGTGCCTGACTGATGCCTTTCATTGGTTTTTCAAAACGAATTTCTACATCATAACGCTTGCCTTCAATAATATTTGTAATTTCCTGCTCTCCTACTCCTACGTTTTTGTCTTCGCTTACCCAAGCCGCTTTAAAGCCCACCGTTCCGTCTGTTCCTGTATAAGTAAGTTTAACGTTAGGGTCTGCCATAACCCATTTGCTATACTGTTCTTGATTTCGTAGATGTTTTACAAAATCGAATACCTCCGCTTGACTTCGACTAATAATCGTACTTGACGAAATGGTATATGCCTTTGGCATAACCAAGGCTGCTAAAAGAATTGCAGCAATAATAATTCCAAAAATTGAGAGAATTACGACTAACATGGTGGTTGAGTTAAGAGTTTTCTATTGACAATTATATTCATAAATCATTCAAATATAACACGTTACATTTATTTACCAATTGGTTCGTAACACATCAGTACAATACCGCAAGCAAAAGGTTTTGCTTTTTTTAGACGCATGAGACTTAGTTAGTTGGGGTTTTAGCAGTATCCATAAACAAAATATTCCAACGATGTCCGTCCAAATCTTCAAAAGTACAGCCATACATCCAGCCTTGAATGGATGTTGGTGGACTTATAATTTTTCCGCCAGCATGGGTTATTTTAATCGCCAGTTCATCCACTTCTTCCTTACTTTCAGCATCAAATGAAAGTAATACTCCTCCTTGCGAGGAATTTCCTCCAAACTGTTTGGTCATTTGGTCAAATGTAGAGGAAAGAAAAAGCATTACGACCACTTCTTTATCTCCAATTTCCATGCAAGCGGCCTCTTTGCTTTCCGCAAATCTGGGGTTAAAACCAAAACCGAGGGATGCGAAAAAAGCCTTTGATTTGCTTACATCTTTTACGGGTAAATTAATCCAAAATTGTCTAGTCATTGTTATGATATTTATATCCGTTTATTTAGGAATTTAATATCCAATTATAGCACTTATTTTTGGAATTAAACTAAAAAGTATCGAGTTTAAAGGGATAGATTAGTTACAAAAGCTATTTACGAGCGAACCAATGCAACCCTTTTAGGCTAATTCTCGTCTTTATTTATGTTAACTCACGAAACATTGTAAAGATGCAACCTCTCAACACATTATTACTTTCCTTGGTACTAGTTTTTATCCTTGGACAAACCTCTATTTTTGCCCAAAAAAGTGACTATAAACGATATGTGGCAACGATTAAAACCAATAGAACCAAAATTACTGCTGTAATCTATCAAGTCACAGACTCTTCCCTTTTGATTATTCCAGAAAAAGTCTTAAAAACCTTACAAAAATCTAACGAGGGCTTCCTCTCACATAGAGATATTGTACCAAATTTAAACGAAGTGCTTGTCAAAAATATTCAGCAAATTCATATCCGAAGAAGTGGAAAAAAAGGAATAAAAATTACTTCAATAATCATCGGTTCGCTTGCTGGAGCTACCTTAGGGGCAGTCATTGGTGCTAGTAGTGTTCAAGCAGAGAAAGGTGACTATATTGGTCAACTAGAAAAGGGGTTTTCTGGTATGGGAGGAGCGATAATTGGGATGTCCGCAGGAACACTTGTAGGATACTTGGCAACAACAATATCCCTAGATTCCTTCTATCTTGAAGGTTCTGCGAAAGAATTTGAGAAAGAAAAGAAAAGTATTAGCCGATATAGCTATAAAGAGCAGTTTGCCTTGTAGGTGTACATAATTAACCACATAGCACCATAGAAAACATAGTTTTATGATAATTACTTCTCATTATCAAAGCTACTGTTCAACCGTTTGCTCTTTTGCTTCCGCCAATTTCCACCATGGCAAATAAGGTTTAGCATGGTGTTCGTGGTGATAACCAAAGAAATAGCACGACAAAAAAGCAAGGGTATGATTTAGAGCCTGACTTCTGGATTTATAAGGGTCATTGTGAGCGTGTTCGCCTCGGTGAGGCAAATAAGTGCCAAAATAAAACAGTTGTAGGGTACTCAGAATCGCAGGAATTTCCCAAAAGAGAATTAAATTTTCCATCGGAAACACCAATTTAAGCAGGTTGTAACTAACTGCCATCAACAGAATTTGCCAGATGGTTACGTATTCTAACGCAAATTTAAGATACCACCGAAAGAAGTTCCCATCGTAATAATCAGGGTCCTTATCCGATACTACAAACTTGTGATGCTCGTGGTGCTTTTTAGATAATTTGGAATAATTATTAAAAGCAAAAAGCGTAGCACATAAAAAACCAATCCAATAGTTTAAGCGTTTATGTTGCGGAACAACCACCCCATGAATAGCATCGTGGGCGGTGATAAACACACCCGTATAAAGGTGCATTTGCCATAAAATTGCCACATACGTAAGAGGATTGGTAAAAGACACTTGACGGTTTAATAGCCAGAAAAGTGATAGCACCCACAAACTAATGATGATTATGGCAAAAAATAATCCCTTGTATTGACGCATTTCTTCTATTGATTGTTTGATAGGAATTTGGTTTAAACCTAACAGGTTTATGAAAGTATCTCAACATAAGCAAGTTAATTTCTAAAACCTGTCAAGTTTAGCTTTAACCAGACTAACCAGAATTTACACAACTGTACTTATAACCAAAGGTATCGCTAATTTGTTACTGTTTTATCGTAAATTTACCGACTGTAATCTGTTTTTTAGTAATATCTGATTCCATTTCTGAATATTTTCATGGCAAAAATAGAAAAAAACCTACAAGCACTCATTCTTGAATTACCCCAAAAAGAAAAAGATAAATTATTGCTTCGTTTGGTAGCAAAAGATGATTTGCTCGTCAAAAAGTTTCAATTTGAACTCCTCGAAGCGGGCGATACCGTTCAAGAGCGACGTGATGCTATTCTCAGTGCCATTGAACAGCTTTATCGCATTGACGGCTATTCGGCAGGTTATTTAATGATGGATATGCGAGCAGTGAGCGGAGCAATTACCGAACATTTCAAAGTTACCAAAGACAAGTACGGCGAAATTGAATTAACCTTAGAGCTTCTTGTTCAATGCTTTGAGAAACAATTGCGATGGATTGAACGCTATAATTCTAAAACAGATACCTTAGCAAATTACGTAGCCAAACGTACCGATTCGATTTATAAAAAGCTCATCAAATTGCACCCCGATATTCAGTTTGATTTTTACGAAAAAATGAATCAACTCTTGAATTTTGTACATACGTACGCTCCTAGCTTTTATGCAAAGCAATTGGGTATTCCAAAGACTTTTGAAGTAGTAGAACTTTAGCTTTATTTTCTTCCTCGAATAATCGCCAGTCCCACATCGCATTGCAGGCATTTTTTAGGCATACAATAATGCTTATACCATTCGATACTTGCCTGTGAATCAAAGGCATTCTTGATTTTTAAGCCCATCGTTTTCCAATCGTCCACAATGGTATTGGATTCGGGGGCTATTTTTTCTAAAAGCTGAATGGCTCGTTCGGTATGTTCGTGGTTGTCTCGATAAATGGCTTGTGCCACCATCAAGGGGACAACCGTGTTAATGACAATATTTTCAACCGAAGTTGCTCCCATTGTTGCTACTTTTCCAGCTACTTCTTTGCCAAAAACATAATGCTTTTGCCAGTAATCCGAAGGGCTTAATCGTAATAACTGAGCAAAACTTTCGAGGTTTTCTAAATTAAAAAACAGGGAAAACAAATTCGCATTTTCCTGTACCAGTTTAGCAAATTGAGCCAAGCGAATCGTGGGAAAATTGGCAGGACGTAAGCGTAAAAACTTCCATTCGTGCAAGCCTAATTGCTTTGTTTTCAACTGGTATTTAGCCGCTAAAAAGGCATATTCTTGCTTCAAATTGGCATGATATTCGTCTGGAGAATCTTGTTCTAAAAAGCCCGCTACGCCAAATACCATCGCTTCAATTTGTAATAAACTATTTCGGTGCTTTTGCAAGACCTTCAAAGGCAAGCGTTGTGCTAGACTCAGGAAAGGGTCTGCATTAATCTTAAAGCCAAAATTCTGAGCAATCGTCTGATAAGCCGTTTCTTCCCAATCCTCTTGATTTTCTCGAAAACGTACCAAAATTTGAGAGCCTTTTTGCTCAAAACGCTTCATCAGAGCCTTGTCCAACATCATCACTTTTTTTAGGCTATCTACCTCCTCAAAAGCCCCTTTGCACGGAATCATACTTTTACTTTCCAATAATTCCTGATAAGTATTGAGCAAAGACAAATTGGCGATTTTTTTCAGCGATAAGGTGGGGATTTGCGTATGATCATGGCGTAGAATTTCCTTGTCATGCTCCCAGACAAGGTGCAAGATAACATTACCATAAGCGGCATCAGATTGATGGGTATGTGTATTCCAATCAGAAGACCTGAGGTGAACTTCTACTGAACCCACCCATTCAAGATTTCCTATTAGCAGGCGAGCATCCAAAAAATCTGGACCAGCATCACGATTAAGCCGTCCAATTTGAATTACTTGTAAAGTCACGCCTTCGGTAGTCTGTAAAAGCTGTTTATCAAATTGCTGAAATTGCCAGAGAAAGTGTAGAAATTCTTCCTTCATATTGTTATTGTGTAGTGTTGAACCTGTTAAGTAATAATGTAAAATTATGAATTTTAAATTTTGGATTTAATAATCTAGCTATCCCCACCGTTGGTTGTGTCTCACAACCAATACGAATATGTCAGTGGGGACACTGACAACGGCGGAAGTAATAATGCAAAATTATGAATTTTAAATTTTGGATTTAATAATCTAGCTACCACCGCCGTTGGTTGTGTCTTCACAACCAATACGAATATGTCAGTGGAGACACTGACAACGGCGGAAGTAATAATGTAAAATTATGAATTTTAAATTTTGGATTTAATAATCTAGCTAGCCCCCGCCGTTGGTTGTGTCTTCACAACCAATACGAATATGTCAGTGGGGACACTGACAACGGCGGAAGTAATAAT
>JBMLRK010000401.1:4381-7039 GCA_049241065.1 Spirosomataceae bacterium | reverse complement strand
AAAATTATGAATTTTAAATTTTGGATTTAATAATCTAGCTATCCCCACCGTTGGTTGTGTCTCACAACCAATACGAATATGTCAGTGGGGACACTGACAACGGCGGAAGTAATAATGCAAAATTATGAATTTTAAATTTTGGATTTAATAATCTAGCTACCACCGCCGTTGGTTGTGTCTTCACAACCAATACGAATATGTCAGTGGAGACACTGACAACGGCGGAGGTACTTATAGTTGTAAATATACTGAAAAAGAGGAATTGAGAGTTTCTGTTTTGGTGGTTTTATTTCTCTTGGTAATAGATTACTTCATAGCGTATAGAATAGAAAAACAACCGCTGACAGGGTCTTTGACCGCTGTCAGGGTTGGGGCTGATGAGACAAATTATTTCCCTTCAAAAAAACCAAAATCAAGAAAAATCTTGTTGTTCCTGTATAGAATCGTGAACTTTGGATGAATCAACGTCCTAAATACAATCAATTTATGCAGCTCGATCCACAACGCCAAACCAACGAAGTAAGGAACTTTTTACTAAGTCCTTATTTTAGCGATGGGGTACGAATTACCATCGGGGTACTTTTACCTAGCTTAATTTTATATCAATTCGATTTACTTCATATTGGCGTAACCATCTCGCTGGGGGCTTTATGTGTGAGTATTACTGATATTCCTGGCCCTATTGCACACCGCCGAAATGCCATGATTGTCACGACAATAGCCCTTTTCTTTGTCGCTCTTTTCACAGGTTTAGGTAATGTTTCTACAATCCTTTCAGCGGTGTTGATTGCAGGCTTTAGCTTTGTTTTTTCGATGACCTACATTTACGGCACACGGGTTTCGTTTATTGGCACGGCTTGTTTGCTGGTAATGACCTTGAGTATCGACGATGTTCGCCCTTTCAACGAAATTATCTTTCATGCCTTGTTTATTTTGGGAGGAGCAACGTGGTACACCCTGCTCAGTTTGTCCATCAATCACATCATGCCTTATCGCCACGCTCAATTAATTTTGGGTGATTATATTTTTGAGGTAAGTCGATTTATGCGGGTTAAAGCAGATTTTTATAAAGAAAGTTTTGATTATGACGAGACCTACACCAAATTGGTCGAGTTACAAATTGTGATTAATGAAAAGCAAGAAGGCATTCGAGATTTACTCTTTAAAACCCGAGAAATCATTCAAGATTCAACCCAAGAAGGACGGTTTCTAGTCTTGGTTTTTGTAGATATGGTCGATTTGTTCGAGCAAATTATGTCCACTTTTTATAACTACAAAAAACTCCACAAAGAATTTGACAATGTGGGCATTCTGAGTAGTTATGAAGCCATCATCATTGAACTTTCGGAACAAATTGAAAACATTGCCCATTCGTTAAAAATGGGTATTCGTCCTCATATTTCGCCGAGTTTACCAAGACATATTGCTACCTTAAAAAACGAAATTGCTAGTTTAGATGCTACCGAGTTCCCTCCGATGAGCCTTGTTGCTCTTACCAATATTGAAGTAAACATTGAGAATATTTATGCTCGTATCAAGAAAATTGTTACCTACTTTAAAGAACGAAAGCTAGAGAAACTCGATAACCATCAGGCAAGACCTGCCCTGTTTGTCAATCATCAAGAGTTTGAATTTGGTCAGTTTACCGAAAATTTAAGTTTTAATTCACATATTTTCAGACACGCCCTTCGAGTGGGAATTTTGATGTTATTGGGTTTTGTAATTGCTCACTCGTTTAATTTCTTACACAGTAACTGGATTTTATTGACCATCATGGTCATCATGAAACCAGGGTTTAGCATGACCAAAGAGCGCAATTTGCATCGCCTTATTGGCACTATTTTAGGAGCAATCGTCGGGATGTTAATCTTAAATTGGGTGAAAGATGATAAAGTGATGTTTGCCATTTTGTTGGTTTGTATGCTTGGAACATACTCCTTTCAACGTCGCTATTATGGAGCAAGTGTCTTTTTCATGACTCCCTTTATTCTCATCCTGTACAACTATTTGGGCATGGGAAACATGGCAGTCTTGCAAGAACGGGTGTATGATACCCTCATTGGTGGAGCTATTGCCTTTGCGGGTAGCTATTTTCTGTTTCCACAATGGGAATCTCAAAAGGTAAGAGGAGCTTTAATTGCGATGTTGGAAGCAAATCTCAACTATTATCATCAGGTAGCAAGGGCTTATTTGGGTGGAACAAATGACCAGTTTTTCTATAAAATTCACCGTAAAGAGGTCTATGTGGCAAGTGCAAACTTAGCGTCAACATTTCAACGGATGTTCTCTGAACCAAAGAGCAAACAGGTGAGCATAAAAGAAATCCATAAGTTTTCGATCTTGAATCACCTACTCACGTCCTACATCGTTACCTTGGCTCTCTATGCAAAAGAACATACGGAGTTACCAAGCAGTATCACGGAATTAGAGCCTATTTTCAATAATACGGAACAAATTTTGAGCGAAGGAATTCATTACCTCCATAATGAACAAAGTGGCGAGGAACAGCAGTTAATTAACCTAAAGCAACATAGCTCAGACGAGCTAAGCGACGAGCTTTATTTTATCCCCGAACAATTTGCTAATATCCAGAAAGTTGCTCTTGATATTTATAAGATTGTGTTAAAGGTAGTGCTTTAGGGGTGTTTCTGGAGGCAA
>JBMLRK010000401.1:0-4281 GCA_049241065.1 Spirosomataceae bacterium | reverse complement strand
CTATCAACGTTAAAACATATATGACAGAAAAACAACTATTCAATGGAGCTGACTTTCAGGTTTCTGGAAGTATTTGGATTGAAAACAGTAACAGTTCAGAACGTTTTCTTGGAAAAGGACGCATTCAATTATTGGAGCTTATCAAAGAACATGGCTCTATTTCTAAGGCTGCAAAAGCAATGGAAATGTCTTACAAACGAGCATGGGATCTTATCAATTCGATGAATCAACAGGCAAATCAGCCTTTTGTGATTACGCAGGTGGGTGGCAAAAGTGGCGGTGGGGCAATGCTCACCCCCGAAGGAGAAGAAGCTATTCTTTTTTACAAAAAAGTCCAAGAACGCTTTCGTCAATTTCTAACAGCGTTAGATAATGAGTAATGGCTTTTTTAATGAGTAATGATGAATGCGTAAATAGTAATGTTGAATTATGAATTTTAAATTTTGGATTTAATGGATTCGCTATTAGTCCTTTACAATGAAATTAAATATAACCTATTTTAGGCAAGCACAACATTACGCATTCATCACTAAACATTACTTATTAACCAACGCATTAATCATTATCCATTACGCATTAAGATTGCTTTTTGTGGCTTGTATCGCTATATTTACGAAAACATAGCGATTTCATGGATTCATCTCTGCTTATTCTTTTAATACTACTCTCTTCGGTTGCTTTCTTATATTCCTCTGTCGGGCATGGGGGAGCTAGTGGTTATTTGGCTGTCATGGCACTCATGGGCATTGCTCCTTCCCTGATGAAGTCCTCAGCTCTGGTGATGAACTTGGCCGTTTCCCTCTTCTCTTTTATTGGCTTCTACCGAGCTGGACATTTTAAATTAAAACTCTTCTGGCCTTTTGCTCTTGCCAGTATTCCGATGTCTTTTTTGGGGGCGATGTATGTATTGCCGGATGCTGTTTATAAGAAGATATTAGCGGTGTGTATTCTCATTTCTATTGCTCGAATGCTCTTTCAATTTGAAAAAAGTGACGAACCTAACAAGCCTATTCCCTTAGCGGAGGCATTGGGTACGGGAGGTGTCATCGGACTCATTTCGGGCATGATTGGTATTGGTGGAGGGATTCTATTAAGCCCTGTCATGCTGCTCATGCGTTGGTCAAAAATCAAAGAAACAGCGGCTGTCTCTGCCCTTTTTATCTTTGTCAACTCGGTGGCTGGGCTTATCGGTGCCTTATCGAAAGGAACATTACAAGTAAGCCAACATCTCCTTTGGGCTGTGCTGGCAACTGTTTTAGGAGGTATTTTTGGTTCATACTTTGGCAGTCACCGCTTTAATGTTCCTACCTTACGGTATTTACTTGCACTGGGTTTAGGCATTGCTTGCTTAAAATTACTGTTTACGTAGTATAAAGCATTAGCCACACAGATAGTGATTTTGTGAAATCATTTAATTAAATGCCATAGCTTACTCTTATCTTTGTGCAGTTTTTCTTTTCAGAAAAGAAAACATTGTCAATGTCCATTATATTCAATAGGCCACCATCATGCAATTGCGTTCACTTTTTCTTATTGCCAGCATTCTCTGTTTTTTTTCTACGCTATTAAAAGCACAGGAAAGCATTACACATCAAAATCTCTACTGGACTCGATATTACAATCAATACAGCTTTAACTCCAAATTATCTTGGCACAATGAGGCGGATATGCGTCGTTTTTTAGAAAATAATAAGTTACAACACCTTATTTTTCACTCGCACGTACATTATAAAGTGTTACCGAATTTAGACGTTGCTCTGGGTTTAACTTATTCACGCCAAAATCCGCAGTTTCCAGATGCAACTAGCGATTTAGTCGTTCCAGAAATCCGTCCTTTTCAAGAAATTACCCATTCACAGGCGTTATCAAAACGCTTTACACTCTCACATCGCTTTCGCTTAGACGAACGTTTTATCAGTAAAAATGACGGAAAAGTATTACAGGATGGATATGATTTTAACTTGCGTTATCGTTACCGCATTCAAGGAGTGTGTAATCTCAGCAAAAAAGAAGATAAAACACCTACCACAGCAAAAATAGCAGATGAATTAATGCTCAATTCTGGAGGAAATATAATCTACAACCATTTCGACCAAAACCGCATTTATCTTGGCATAGAACAAAGCATTTCGCCTAGCCTTTCTGTAGAACTTGGCTACTTACGTTGGTTTCAACAGCGTAGTAGCGGGAAAGACTTTTTTGATAGAAATATCTATCGCTTAACGATTTACCATCGTCTTAAAGCACAGAATAAGTAAACAAAAATAGGTATCTAAAAGCTTCCCGACTTCTGATACCTATTTTTAGTACACTATCCTTACTTATTTTTTTTATCTATAATAGCACCTGTAGCTGCACCTGCTCCCGCACCAATAGCACCACCAATTAATGCACCAGCACCTCGGTTATTATGATTAATGATGGCACCAGCTACAGCGCCTACTCCTGCACCAATAACAGCACCTTTTACAACGCTCTTCTTTTTTTTCTTTGCTACAACTTTACTATTTGTGGCAACACTTTCTGTACTCTTTTCGACAGTACGATTCGTTGCACCAACAACCTTTTGGGGAGAGGTCAGAGATGTTTTAGCACTTGCCTTCGGAAAAGTAGCCACCGCTTTTTCAGCTTTTACTGACTCTCGCTTCATTGAGTCAATGGCAGCTTGCTTTACTGCTTGCATTTGTTGTTGCATCTTCATTGAGTCAATAGTAGATTTTTTAACCAAATCCATAGTTGCTTGCGAATTTTCGTTTGCAGGTTTTTGTTGACATGCGACGAATCCCATAGCCATTAATAATGCTATTGCTATATTTTTCATATTTTAAAGAGTTTTTACGATGTGATTTAGTACTTTCTTTCAGAGACTTTCTCTTATAGATTATCTATCTAAATGGAATAAGCACTTGTTGAAAAGACAGCTCTCTCATCTAGCTAACTAGCTGAATATCAAGAACGATACAGTATATACGAAACAACTGTCTAATTGGATGTTTATTTGTTGATAAATTTCTGTAATCCTATAACGAAAAAAACCTTGTAACAGTGCCGTTACAAGGTTTTTTATTTCATTTATGTTCTTTAATTATCTCGGACGACCACCTCCTGCTGCTGGAGCAGCTTGCTGTGGTTGAGCTCCACCGCCACTGTTGTCACCACCACCATCTTTCATATCATCATTGCTGATTGATTTTTTCTTTTTCTTCGTATCTGTAAACGTCATTTTACCAATACGATAGCTAAAGTTGATTTTAAAGTTCAAGTTTTTTAAGGTTACAGTACTTTGCTGAGAAATCGTTGGAGATTCAATATTGTTATTAATTTTGAAACCATTTACCGTAAAGAAGTTTTCAGCACCCAAACCAATGCTTCCTTTTTTGTTTAAGAAGTCTTTCTTCACACTTAAACTATAAATCCCAAAACCTCCTTGATTACCTTGTAACTGTACTTGATTTCCACGGAAGAAAGCAAATGCTTGTAAACCCCAGCCTTTCGTTAAGTTATAACTACTAAACATACGGTAACTAACAACCCATCCTTCGTTTTGAGTATTCACTCCATTCAATTTTGCGTAGTATAAATCTGAACCACCACCCAATTGGAATTTGTTTGATACGTTAATATTTCCAAAAATATTCATTCCATAAGCATCTTCCGTACCAATATTTTGATAGGTAGTCGTAATTATATTTCCATCTAACGTACGCACACTCTGAATTGAACCTTTTGTATTACGAGCAAAAAGAGCCGTTGTCAAGAAAAGACTTTTGTAAAACGTATTTACTGTAAACTCGTAGTTATTGGTATATTCTGGTGCCAAATTCGGATTACCCACCGTAATATTCAATGGGTTAGACGAGTTCGTATTGGGGTTCAAGAACTGCAACGATGGACGTTGGATACGGCGGTTATAAGCCAATTTTAAGGTTGTACCTCCTTTTAAATTTTTGGAAATATTCACACTTGGAACAAATACGCCATAGCTCGGAATATTTACATCAGTCGAAATATTCTCTCTTGTATTTGTTGCGGAAATCGTCGTGTATTCATAACGGCCACCCACTTTTAAGCTATACTTTTTCTTAGTAGTTAAGGTATAAGATAAATAAGAAGCAGCAATATTTTGGTTATAATCTAAACTACCGTTATTCCCAATTTGTGTAAACTGACTATTCACTTGTCTGAAAATTCCTTTTCCTCCCACTTCAATCATTTGCGTTTTACCGATTGGACTTTGATAATCAGCTTGAACGGTTGATTCTTGGTTATAGCTTGGGTTCA
>JBMLRK010000400.1:0-1129 GCA_049241065.1 Spirosomataceae bacterium | reverse complement strand
AATTTGGAACGTTTGTTTATTAAGCTGATTGAGTAAATCCATATTGAGAATTCTAATTTGTTCCCTTTAGCGGGCGACTTTAGTCGCCCACTAAAGGGAACAAATTGTTTAAATAAGGAAGCTGCTTAAACTTTCTAAAAAATATTATTCTTTGATTCATTCTTAGCCTTACTTTTTAACTAGGCGTTCCCGTCTGATACAAAAAGTAACAAAAAAATCAAGAATATATAAACTCGCTGCGCTCAAACAGTATATATTCATTGCTTACGCACGTGGTTCTACGAAAGTTTAAACAGCTCATCAACAAATACAACATACCATGTACAAACACATCTTTTTTGACCTTGATCATACCCTTTGGGATCACAGTGAAAACTCTAAAATCGCTTTGGAAGAAGTATATGTACATTTTGATTTACACAGCATTGGCATTTCTTCAACTGCACAGTTTCACCAGACCTTCAACGAAGTAAATCATAAACTATGGTTACAGTACGAACGTGGCTTAATTAATCAAGCAACCCTTCGTCACGACCGTTTTAGAATGGTATTTTCTAAATTGGGAGTAGATGACCATCGTTTGTGCGATGCTGTTTCGGATAAATATTTAGAAATTTCACCCCGAAAATCTGGATTACTACCTTATACTCAAGAGATTTTAGCCTATTTACGCCCCAAATATCCCCTGCATATTATTACCAACGGATTCAACGAAATGCAGGCTATCAAGATGCAAGCAGGAAAGATTGACCATTATTTTGAACATATTGTTACCCCTCAAAACTCAGGCTTTAAAAAACCCGATGCCGAAATCTATCATTATGCCTTAGACCTCGTTGGGGTAAAGCCCAGAGAATGTCTTATGATTGGGGATACGTTTTATACGGATGTATTAGGAGCAATGGCAGTGGGAATAGATGCTGTATTTTTTAACCCCAACGACCAACGCCATCCCGAACGCCCAACCTACGAGATTAGTCATTTGAAGGAATTGAAGGGGATTTTGTAGTGAGGCAACGAGGCACGGAGGCAGAGAGGTAATGAGGGAAGAAGGATGCGAGAGACGAAGGTAAAGAGTCAAAAAGCCCTGAAGGGGCGACATCCACCAAGATAGGGTAACGCCCTATCC
>JBMLRK010000399.1:0-7231 GCA_049241065.1 Spirosomataceae bacterium | reverse complement strand
TATTAACCAGATAGTGCTTTGTTTTATCGTTGAAAGTAAGGCTTTTACGATTGCTCCTCCTAAATCTCCACTTAATGCTCCACCTCCCATACGTACTTGATTGCCAGGTGCTTGGATTACTAAAAAGTAGGCACAGAATAAGGCTAATAGCATAAGTCCGAGCAATAAGAAATCCATTTTTCGCTCAAATAGTAGCTTATAAGCCCAAGCAATTCCTATGAACGTAATGATAAAAAGCATCATCACTTCATTAGAGCCAACGATAAAAAAAACTAAAGTAGCGGCTAAAACAGCAATGGGGTATTTGATTGCTCGGTATTTTGCTTGATAAAAGCGAAGTAATACCACGATGAAGTATAGGAAATAACAAAGCGAACTCGGAAAGATAAACACGGAAGTGTACCAATAAAAAGTATCGACTACACTAGCTGAAAAGATCACGAATATTGATAAAAATCCTGCTGCTAGGGTATATTGATGCAGTTTGGTGGGTTTGAGCAACTCTCCAATTAGCGTAAAAAGGGCATGATACAGCAATGCAAAGATGATGAAGGGCATCGCCTTTACAAACCAAAATACGCCAAAGGCTAAAGGGGTAGCATGGAAAATCATGTTAGAAATGTAACGTCCAGACCAACCATCGTAATAGAATTTTTGGCTTTGCCAGAAACCATAATCACGTGTCATATAAGCAAAGCAATAGTCGTCCGCCACAGATGGGTGGTTATATAAAGCTAGTAATCCCACAGGCAACGCCATCAATATAAAAAGTAGCCAAATACTGGAGTTAGCTATATTTTTGAGTAATGTTGTTTTCAAAATCGTTCTTTATTTGTTTAGCGAATACAATGCTATTGAATACGTATTTTTTGGATAAACTGAATCGTCGTTTTGCCATGCTGACTACTCAACAATCCCAGTGAGTAGGTTGCTGGATGAAAGGTATTTTTCAAGATTTCAACGCTAAAGCCCTTTTCGAAATAATTTTGATGGAGTAACATATCTTTCTTACCTCTATTTCTTCTTCTTCGAATGGGTAAGAGGTACGTGTCTTTATCTGATTTTAAGATTAGATTCGTAGCGGTTTCTAATGGATTTCCTGTTTCAAAATTATCGTTTTGCAGTAAATAATAATAGTCTTTATCTTCTACCGTCAATGGAATACTTGCTTTCAAGGTCGTGTCAGCCTGCTGAATTACCTCATGAAGTGGCGTAGTGAGGGTACTGGGTAATTGATAAACGCCTGTTTTTATAGCAGCAATGGTAATCTCATCTACCATTCTTGTCCAATCGTTATCGACTGGATATAAGGTAAAACTCTGATGTTCTTGAAAATTGAACACACCCGTCGTTAAGCGTTCTCTAAAATTTACGTTTCCTTCGTGATTCCAATAATAGGAGTAGCCATACAGTACCATACAAAGTGGAATAAATAGACCCGCAATCACTCGTTTGGCTGATTTGTTGGTTACTACTAAAACAAACAAGTAACTAAGACAAAGAAGCGTTACACTAATGAATTTGTATCGACTGCTGAACATTTCTTCGAAGCCATTGATGCCTGTATAACGTGAGTAAGCAACGGCAGCACCTGATAGAATTAAACAAATCATCGAAGAACTCAGAAAGGTAATATCTGCCAGAGATTGACTCGTTTTTTGAGTGATACCCTTTATAGTGATGTTGAAATAGCTACAAACCAACATAAAACAACTGTACAGACAAGTACCAACTAGCACAACTCCAACAATACTACAGCTTAAATATGCCCACGAATGATAATCTTGAATGTCTGCATAATCTCCTAGTAAAACGACGAAATTTTTAACCAAATTGGTTAACGAAAACTGGTGAGGAGCAATTGGTGAAGGCTTATAAGTACTGAAGTATAAGGCAACACAGGCAATACCTACCCCCATGAAAATTCCTGTTTCTTTGTACCTTTTTTGAAATAATAACACGAGAAGAGCAGGAAGAAATACAAACATTCCGTTACTAAAAGTGAAGGTAGCTAAAACAGCAAAAAGAATGGCATAACGCAAATTGTGCTTTTGCTGATAGCTTAAATAATACAAAACCAGCATTTGTAAGAAACCAATGGGGTAATAAGTCCAATTACAAATTGTCCAGAATTGATTTTCAAAAGTTTGCATTTGAAAAATCAAAAAAGGGATGGGTAAAAAGTAAACTAAATTCCAGTTATGTTTTTTGAAAAAACGCCAGAACAACCAAAGCATTCCGCCGAGAAATAAGTTGCCTAAATGAGCTAGAATCGTGTAGTTTAATGAACCTGTTGTTTTATAAATGAGCCATGCGACAAATTTAGAAATGGGCGTTCTATGTTCGGTGATGGTATGTTGTTTCATGAAAATCCAAAAGGCTTCGCTCAAGGATTTACTCTTATTTACATCAAGAAGGCATTCGGTATAGTATAAACTATCATCCAAAAAAGGAATATTGATGGTGTATTTTCCAACATAAACGATGAAAAATAATACAGGTATAAGGCCAAGAAGAAATATAAAAAAGTTAACGATTCTTGTATTCATAAGTTGCTGACTAATAAATGATTAATCGGAATGAAGGGTTATCTAGGGACGGTGTAATACATAATGACACCAATACCGCTAAAGATGATATTAGGAAGCCAGACAGCCAGCATTGGGGGCATCGTTCCCGATTCGGCCATTCCTTTACTCATCATAAAAAACATGATGTAAACAAAGGCGAGCATAAAGCCTAGGGCAATCTGAAAACCTACTCCCCCCCGTGATTTTCGGGCGGATACAATAAGCCCAATCATGGTTAAGATAATGATTGAAAATGGGTTTGCAAAGCGGACGTACTTTTCCACCAGATAGACTTCAATACCATCTGCTCCACGGGTTTCGAGTCTGGCAATAAAGGAATTTAACTCTGTCAGTGTGAGCGTTTCATGGAGTTGATATTTACTATCAAAGTCCTTTGGCGTTAAATTTAAGGTAGTATCAATTTTTGCTCCGTAGCTTAGTTTCTCTTTTCCATTTTCTAGAAATTTACGAATACGATAGTCATAAATCGTCCATTTTCTACGGGTGGAATCCCAGCCAATATGGTCTGAAATGAGTTTAGAGTCTAATTTATTCCCGTTCATTTTTTCTAAGGTGAAGCGATAGCCCGTATTCCCAACGTTGTCGTAGCTTTCCATGTAGGCATATAAATCAGGCCCAATTTTAATATGGACATCCCTTCCGTTGAAATAATAGCCACCTACAACGTACTTTCTTTCAAAAGCAATACGGGTTTTATTAGCAATCGGAATGACCCAAGCAACCATAAAAAACGTGATAATCGCAATGAGGCTAGAGCCAATTAAATAGGGACGCATCAGACGAAGGAAACTAACACCCGTACTTAAAATCGCAATAATTTCGGTACGAGCAGCCAAGCCAGCCGTAAAAAATACGGTGGCGATAAAGACCATTAAGGGACTGATATAATTGGCCCAATAGGGGATAAAGTTGAGGTAATATTCGACCAACACAACCCGTACTGTAGCATGATTACTAATGAAGTTGTCAATCTTTTCGGTATAGTCAATGACCATGATGATGGTCACGATGATAAGTACTGCAAAGATGTAGGTCTTCAGAAATTTCTTTAGAATATATAAATCAAGAATCTTCATTCGTTTTTGCTTGAAGTAGAAAGGGTTCTATTTTTTTACAAAGCTACAAATAAAAAGGGCTTTCGTTACCTTCCTGACTTTCTTGAGGGTTAAATTTTGTTAAAGACTTGCTTGAGCTATGTCAATATACGCTTACTTAAACCGAATAAGCGTGCAAGAATTGCAGTAAATACTCCTTCATACGTAACATTTCAATGTCTGCCGTAAGGGATTTAATCATCCGTTTTAATTGCTTAATTTCTCCCTTAAAAATAATATCCATCGTCTTGGGATTTTCAGCACCAAATCTTTTCCATAATTCTCCCTGATTAGAACCGTCCCCTTTGGTGGCTTGAATTTCGATGGTTAATTCTTCAATTTGATCTTCTAATAATTTATTGAAATAAAGTAGGCGGTCATCAGCCATATTAGCTGCCGTGATTTGTTGTTCTTGAAGACTAACTTTCAGACGAAGTAGTTCAAAGACATCTTCTTTTTTGTAAGCCTCGGTTATTTGGTGCATGATTTTGGTTTTTCGTTCCTTCTCTGCTTCATCTTGTTCGAGATCAGGGTGAAACGATTTAACCAATTCGGCATAAATACTACGTGCCGTTTTACTCATGTTACTGAGTTCTTCCTTTAGTTTTTCTTCACGAGCAATTTGTCGTTCAGTTTTGGGTTTTTCAGGAATGGACTCCGCTGTGCTATCTTCTTCGAAAACATCGCTCACACCCTTATTTTTCTGGATTACACTTTTCTCTTGATGATTAGTTTGGTATTTTTGATAGATTTCTTGGAGTTCTGTGTGATGCGAAAAATGAATCAATTCATAAGATTTTGTCACAATAAAATGAGCTAACTTTTCTCTATCTTTTGCTTTTAAGTCTGAAACATGATAGTGCCAGTCGAAAAGCTTGACCATCATCACGAGTTTTTGGGTATATTTATTTTCTAACGGAAGTATTTCTTTTTGAATACGCTGAACCATGTTGGCAACTTGTTTTTTTGCGATGTCAAGGTCTTTTTTTAATGCCTCGATTCGTTCGATATTCGCATTAAAACGGCGTTGTTGTTTGGAAAGCTTTTCACCCGAAATGGGCTTTGGAATAGCAATAATACTTTGTTGGCTCATGATTGTCGATTTGTCCCCCAAAATTACAAAGAATCTGATGATAGGCGAGCGCTAATTTGAAATTAGATAACCAATTAATAGGTATGAATATAAATAGTTGTCACATCTGTAATAGTGAAAAATTGAATTTCTTAAAAACGATAGAAGGGTATCAGAAGGGTACTTCGTATGCGATAGGGGAGTGTGCCACCTGTAGTACACAATACGTAGAACCTTGTGTCGTAGATGATGCCCTTTATCAATTAATCTACAAAAATGCGAAAGACATTGCTGGATATAATCGGTATCACCGTTATGTAGAGGAGGTATTAGAAGTAGAAAATCCTTTGGTGTATTTAGGAAAAAGAGAAGCGATGTATTGGGCCGTTGCCGAAGTATTAAAACAGGTTGATTCATCGTTCAATCCTAAAATTCTTGAGGTTGGAAGTGGATTAGGATATTTGACTTATGCCTTAGTAAAAGCAGGATATTGTGCAAAGGGGATGGATATTTCCTCAAATGCAGTTATCAATGCGAAAGCAAAATTTGGTGACTATTTTGAGTGTAATAATATTTTCGATATAGCAATACTTCCTGAAAATCAGTTTGATGTCATCGTTTTGAACGAAGTGATTGAACACGTGACCAATCCAGTTGCGTTCATTGAAAAGCTATTATCCTTATTGACTCCCGAAGGAAAACTTGTTGTAACAACACCCAATAAATCGGCCTGTCTCGCAGGTAGTATTTGGGATACAGAATTGCCTCCCATTCATCTTTATTGGTTTTCGGAAAAGTCAATGGAGTGTATCGCAGAAAGACTTGATGCGAAGGTGACATTTCTTTCTTTTAGGGAGTTTAATCGTAAGAGTCTAAATCTGATTCGTTTTAGAAATTACAAACCTTTTGAAAGAACAGCCATTTTAGATGAAAATGGAAACGTCTGTAATCCTATGCCTTTAGGTAAGCGAAAAGTGCTAAACGAGGTCATTAAAAAAGTGTTGTTGACTGCTATTAATCTGCCAGTAATTGGAAAACTATTAGCCAGACCTGATATTTCTATCGATAAATTGAACACCCTTGCAGCAGTATTTGAAAAAAAATAATATCAACACGTTAAAGAGAGGGTAAGCATATTTTTTCCTCTCTTTAACGTATTGTGTTACACATGCTTCAATGCTTCTTCCAACAATAATGCTTTATTGATAGGTACGACACCCAAGGATTCGCACACTAATCCGCCCCCTAAATTGGCAAGACCTGCGACGAGACTTGGGTTTAGGTCTAAAGCCACACAGCAAGCCGCAATTGAAATTACCGTGTCGCCTGCACCAGAAACATCTGCAATTTTACGAATGTGTGCAGGGATATGCACTTGCTCGTTGTCCGAATCAATATAAACGCCTTTTTCCGACAAGGTAACAAAAGCCCCTTTCAACTGTAAGGTTTCTTTTAAGTGCGTTACCGCTTGCGTTAGTTCGGTAGGATTATTTACATCAAACTGAATATTTAAGCCTTCCTTCAATTCTTTCAGATTGGGCTTAAAAAGCGTTGTTTCTCGATAGTGTAAGAAATTCCTTTTTTTAGGATCAACAACCGTCGGAATCTGTTGCTCATTGGCAAAATCAGTGATGGCTTTTATTAATTCTGGAGAAAGAACTCCTTTATCATAGTCTTCAAAAATAATGACATCTGCCGAACTCGCTAGTTCTTTTACCTTGGCTAATAAATTATTGCTTTCTTGTTCCGAAATTAATTTATCCGTTTCAGTATCTACTCGAACAACTTGCTGAGAACCAGCGATAATACGTTCTTTGACCGTAGTGATACGAGTAGGAGATTGGATAATTCCTTCCGTCGAAAGCCCCTTTTCGGTTAGTAAATGTAAGAGTTCATTTCCATAGCTGTCCGATCCCACTACCGAGCAAATAATAGCTTTTGCTCCCATTGCTTGTACGTTCAAGACAACATTGCCAGCACCCCCTAAACGCATTTCACGGTGACTGACATTCACTACAGGTACGGGAGCTTCTGGCGAAATTCGTTCTACTTTGCCCCATGTGTAGGCATCTATCATTACGTCCCCAATAATCAGGACATTTAATTCATTAAAACGTTCAAAAATTTCGTTAATAGACATGCTTAAATAAATTTGAAAATTTGAAAGGCTATTGGTCTAGCCACCAATGGTTGTCATGGATTCTGAGACACTAGAAGTTCGTTTTGATTCGGCTTCAAATCCATCTTTGGCTCTGTGTTGAAAGGCACTAAGGAAGGTGTTTTTTAAGTCATCATCACTTATACCTGCTCGTAATAAATCACGGATATTCAAGACACCGTCATCATAGAGACAGGTTTTTAAGTCGCCTTGAGCGGTCATCCGAATACGGTTACACGAACCACAAAAGCTGCGGGTAAAAGCGGCAATAACTCCTACATTTCCCTTGAAATTGGGGATATGGTAATTGTAAGAA
>JBMLRK010000398.1:21856-25513 GCA_049241065.1 Spirosomataceae bacterium | reverse complement strand
GACCTAGGGCTTCACCCTAGGCTTAGGTATGTCGCCCTTTCAGGGCTAAAATGTGCTGTCTTAGCCCTGAAAGGGCAATATATCTCAGCGATGGGTGCTAGCCCATCGTCAAAAAAAATTGTACAGAATTTGTCAGAGAATCTTATTTTTCAATCTTGCGTACGATACTCAATATTGAATGTTGGATGTTAGTTTAATTCAACATCCAAAATTCAACATTCAAAATCATTTTCTCCTACCAACCATCATCTGCTTTTGGCTTCACATTAGCCGATGATTTTTTTGGTGCAGGAGCTGCTTTAGGAGCTGGTTTGGCTGCGGCAGTAGTAGCCCCAGAACCACGTACTTGTTCGTCTAAATCAGTACGACTGAATACACGGCTTACGATTTTCCAATCGTTACCCACCTTCAACATACTCAACAAATCAATGTATTTAAAGTCTTTGAATTGAAGCTCTACCGTTGCCAATGCCGAAACACCTACATAAGCATAAGATACTAATTTTGTAGTTGCTCCTTTACTCTGGATTCCACCAACAGGAGTAGTTGAGATAAACCTAGCAACAGGAATGTCTTGGATTGAACCAGAAGCACTTACAGTTCTAAGAATGGCAGATGGATGAAAAGCTTGATTTAATAAAGCTGCATCGCCCTGCATCACTCCATTAAGATAATTATTCACACAAAGTTTTACCGCTTCGTCTTCTGCCTGTGCTTGACTAGCAAAACTAAATCCTGCCATTAAAATAAGTGCAAGAAGTATTCTTTTGATTTTCATGTGTCGAGATGAATTTATGTTTTATTTAGGTTGAAATTACGAAAAAAATGGGTTTATCCAACAAGAATAAGGGACTCGATAAAAAACTAAACAGATAACGCCATTAGCTAGAAAAAATTGTAATCGGAATCCTACTACAGGTTAAAACCCAAAGAGCCAAAGCCTCGATTAAGTAATAATCCAAAATTTAAAATTTTGCATCACTATTACTCATTCATTTCTATTCCCCTGCATCGGCTGTTTCTGGCATTTCTTCACCACTCATAAAATACCAAGCTCTTTCTGGATATAAAATTGACTGAGCTACCTTCACTCTTGAAATGGCTCTATTGGCAACGTTTTGAAGAATAATAATCGATGAATTATCGACACGGTTGTGCATATAGTAGTTTTTAAAACCATGCCACCAACCTGTATGGAAAGTTAGCCAAGAACCATCGTCTAATAATTGTAAACGCCAGCCAAAGCCATAATTTTTAGTAATCAAGTTCTTGAAGCTATGAGCAGGACGAAAAGCATCTTCCAGCGTTGACATCTTCACCAGTTTTTCAGAATTGAGAGCCATATCCCATTTGAACAAATCCTCTACCGTCGAATACACCCCTTTGTCACCCGTTGCACCGTCTAAATGGTCAAAAGGAATTGGCCAAAAGTAGCCACCTCCACGAGGAGTATAACCTGTTGCTGCTTTTTCTAACAATTGAGTACGCTCAGGGTCATAAACAAATGACTTGGACATACCTGCTGGGGCAAACAAATATTTTTGAGCATATTCTCTAAAACTCATTCCCGACAGTTTTTCCACAATATACGCCAACAAAACATAGTTTGAATTGTTGTAATTGAAATGCGAATTAGGATGATAGCTGATACGTGGTTTATACTGAGCAAACAAGCTTACCACCTTTTCATTCGTCAGTGGTTCTTTCTTGTTGACAATTTTATCTAAGCAATATACGTAGTTAGGAATTCCAGAAACGTGCGTCAATAAACTACGAATGGTAATGCTTTGGTCGTAAGGGAAAGTCGGTATATAATTCACCACAGGATCGTCATAATTGATTAATCCTTTTTCTTTCAATTGCATGATGGCAACAGCGGTAAACTGTTTTGAAACCGATGCTAATTGAAAGGGGGTTTGGGTGGTATTAGAATCTTTAGTAGCGAAAGAAGAGAAGCCAAAAGCCTTTTTATAGATAATCTTGCCGTATTGCGAAACTAAAACGGCTCCGTTGAAACCGTGCGTAGTCTGTAATTTCTTGAAAAAAGTATCTAATTTTACTGCTTTTCGAGCAGCCAATTTGGAGTCAAATAATCTGCCTAGACTATCGTTTTTTCGGTCTATGCTAGAAGAGCTTTCAATGCCCCATTGTTTTGATTGATGCGAGCAGGCAAGCACGCCAAGCCCCGCTAATAGAAAGAGGAATGCGAATTGTTTGGTCAAATGTAATACGTTCACGTGTCTGTAGGGATTTAATGGTCGATAGGATTTCACAAATGTAGTATCATAATCTTATTTTCACCAATAAATCCCTCCCGAATCCACGTATTTTTATAGCTATTCGTTTTATCCTTTATTTTAATGAACGAATCGCCTTATTTTGGGTACTAGATGCTTTTATTGAGTGCTTCTAAGACCTTTCTGTCCTCAATTTTTTGTTTCCAAACGCTTAATTGATCAATTAATTTGGTACGCATTTCTAACGCTTCAAACACATGTTGTTGCTTTTCAGAATACGTTAAATTAGGTAAAAACAACGAAGGGAATAAGATAAATTCTTGCTGAAATTCCTCTACTTTCTTCTTCTTTTGTTTCTTAATTGTTAGCGTAACCGTTGGCACATGGAAGTCCTTGTGATCGGGCATACGAGTAGCATTGAAGCGAATATCGTCAAGATGATCTAAATGGATTTCCTCTTTGCTAGACACCGAATCGCCCACGGTATGCACATGAAACAATTTGTTATCGCTCAAGGCCAAATAAACGGCACGCTTACGCTTAAAAATACCGTTAATCGAATCACTTAAACTTTGTAGTCCGCTCAAAGCGGGATATTGCACTGAAACTAACGCATGAACTGGATGACTTACGTCGTTAGTAATGTGTGAAAAAGAATTCAATAAACTAAACTTCTGAGACATATAAAAGCTATGTTTTAAGTGAGACTACGCTACCTATATTAACAAATTCATGCTGAAATTATTGCACACAATAGCAGCGATGTCGTATTTCTGTAAAAGATTTTATCAAAAATACGCTAATTTTGTGTAATCTTAACTAATACACAAAAGAAGATTTGAGCTTTATGGTGGGAAAAATCACTAGAATATTTTCCCCATTCAAAAAACATATTTTCTTATTCATAAGTATCCCCAATCATGGCAAGACCTTCAAAAAATACAGACGACTCACAGAAACCCGCAAAAAAAGTAAACGAAACTCCCCTATCGAAGCAATACAACCAGATTAAGGCAAAATATCCTGGTGCATTGTTATTGTTTAGAGTGGGAGACTTTTACGAAACTTTTGGGGAAGATGCTGTTCGGGCTGCCAAGATTTTGGGCATTACCCTCACTCGTCGCAATAATGGAAACGCCGACGACCATTTGGCAGGCTTTCCGCATCATTCATTGGATACCTACTTGCCTCGTTTGGTTCGTGCAGGCGAGCGTGTGGCTATTTGCGACCAACTAGAAGACCCTGCTACTGCCAAAGGTATCGTAAAACGAGGCGTAACCGAATTGGTTACACCTGGGGTTTCTTATAATGATAACGTACTGGATACCAAACGAAACAACTACCTCGCTGCGGTCAGTTTTGCCTCCTTTTCAAATCAGGTAATGGGCATTTCCTTTCTGGATGTGTCCACAGGTGAATT
>JBMLRK010000398.1:16443-21756 GCA_049241065.1 Spirosomataceae bacterium | reverse complement strand
TTGGGGATAAATTCAACACTTTTGCCTTAGAAGATTGGGCTTTTACGCATGATTTTGCTTATCCGTTGTTAACGAATCATTTCAAAACCAATTCATTGAAGGGCTTTGGCGTAGAAAACCTCAAAGAAGGAATCATTGCGGCGGGAGTAATTATGCACTATTTGGCAGAAACCGAACACCGTGAAACAGGACATATTGCTCGTATCAACCGTTTGGAAGAAGAGAAATACGTTTGGCTAGATAAATTTACGATTCGTAACCTCGAATTAATTGCTCCTCAACAAGAAGGAGGTATTCCCTTAATTCAAATTTTGGATAATACCACGACCCCTATGGGAGCAAGACTTTTGCGTAAGTGGTTGGTATTGCCTCTGAAAGATAAAGCCCAAATTCAAGAGCGATTGAATACGGTTGAGTTCTTAACAAAAAGCCCAGAATTAAGCGAACAGTTGGTGATTCATCTAAAACAAATTGGTGACTTAGAACGCTTAATTTCGAAAGTAGCAGTTGGTAGAATCAATCCTCGTGAAATGCTAACGCTCAAAAGAGCCTTGTCGCACATTGAACCAATTCGAAATTTACTCATCTCGCATAGTCAACATATCGACAAGCAAGAAACAATTCAAGTGGATGGAAGTTTAGACATTTCGGAAAGTCTAAATGGCGTAGCAGAAGCCAAAGCAGGTTTCAAAACGAGTAACAATCATGCGGCTATTCTGAAAAAATATGCCGACCAGTTAAACCCTTGCCAATTTTTATTGGATAAAATCGAAACGGAACTACGAGAAGATTTACCGATTGTAACCAATCAAGGGGGTATGATTAAACAAGGAGTTGACGACGAACTTGACCGACTTTTAGCAATTGCATATTCAGGAAAAGACTTTTTGATTCAATTACAAAATCGTGAAATTGAACGGACGGGTATTTCTTCTTTGAAAATCTCCTTCAATAAAGTCTTTGGTTATTATTTAGAAGTAACCAATTCGCATAAAGATAAAGTACCAACCGACTGGATTCGGAAACAAACGTTGGTAAATGCCGAGCGTTATATCACTCCAGAACTGAAAGAATACGAAGAAACCATTTTAACAGCCGAGGGAAAAATTTCGGTGATTGAACAGCGTATTTTCTCTGAAATGATTCGCACAGCTAACGAGTATATTCACCAAATTCAGTTGGATGCTCGTATTGTGGCAGCCTTGGATGTGTTGACCAATTTTGCAGGTATCGCCTTAAAACAACGATACGTAAAACCAACGATGACCGACGGTAAAGTGCTGAATATCAAAGAAGGTCGTCACCCTGTTATTGAGCAACAATTACCTTTGGGTGAACAGTATGTACCAAACGATTTGTATTTAGACGACCAACAACAGCAAATTATCATCATTACAGGGCCGAACATGGCGGGAAAGTCTGCCCTACTTCGTCAAACAGCATTGATTGTGATGATGGCTCAAATTGGTTGTTTTGTACCTGCACAAGCAGCCGAAATTGGCATTGTGGACAAAGTATTTACACGAGTTGGAGCAAGTGATAACCTATCAAGAGGCGAATCGACCTTTATGGTAGAAATGACCGAAACGGCAAGTATTCTCAATAATTTATCCGACAGAAGTTTAGTGCTAATGGATGAAATTGGTCGTGGAACAAGTACCTACGACGGCGTTTCGATTGCTTGGGCAATTGCTGAGTTTCTGCATAACCACGCCCAACACCGTCCGAAAACGCTTTTTGCAACCCACTACCACGAGTTGAACGAACTGGCAGCAGATTTTCCACGAATCAAAAATTTCAATGTTTCGGTAAAAGAAGTAGCAGACAAAATTATTTTCATGCGAAAACTTACGGAAGGCGGTTCAGAACACAGTTTCGGGATTCACGTTGCACAATTGGCAGGGATGCCACAAAGTGTGGTGTATAGAGCCAATGAAATTTTAGGAGAATTAGAAAAAAATCGTTCTAAAGAGCAACATCGCCAAACGATTAAGGAAATGCCAAAACAAAACTACCAAATGTCCTTGTTTGAAGCAGCGGTTAATCCTGCCTTAGCAAAAATCGAAAAGACCTTAGAAAGTTTAGACATCAATAGCCTTTCACCGATTGAAGCCTTATTGAAACTCAATGAGATGAAACGTTTATTGGAAAAATAGTTCGCTCGTTCATTGATAAATCCGATGATTTGACCGTAACTTTCGGCATCTAAAAATCAAGATGGTTTACGCCATCATTGACCTAAATTAATTTCAATCATTTGTTTCAGAATCCCCGAAAATTTCAATGCCTGAACTAAAAAAGTATTTGAATAAACGAGTAAGTAATTATCTGATAACAGCTTGTATCATCATCGGCTTTATCAGCTTTGGGGCAATCATTGCCTTTACTTGGCGGAGCATCAATATAAAATCACTTGGTTCGGAAGTACTAGGCGTACTGACACTTGGTGCAGCCCTCTTAGTTTCGTACATAGGCAAGCGAATTTTCACCAAATTATAAGCGTAAAAAAGGGTAAAATGCACAATGGACATTTTACCCTTTTTCTATTGCGTTTTGTAAACATAAGAATCTTGAGAAAGACTTGATATTATACAATCCTACACAATATCCTAAACCATAAATATCTGACAAGTAACAAATTACCTATTAAATTTTCAAAATCAGCAACATAGTTCCGATTTTGAAATTATTATCAAAAAAGCCCCTTATTTAATCCCTCCACAGGATAAAGAAATGAATTTATTCTACTATTTTTAGTTTCATACTTTTTTATCAACATTCATCATTATCCAATTTACATTCTATGAAACAATTATTAGTACTCCTTTTTTCGTGTACGAGCTTACTATCAATAGCTCAAAAAGCTCCCATAAACATCATTCCACAACCTGTGGAAATGAGTACGCAAGCAGGTTCTTTTTTACTTTCGCCATCGTCAGTCATCATGTATGATGGATTTGAAACAGAAGGTATCGCCAAAAAATTAGCGACTTTTTTAGCTAAACCGACGGGGTATTCCTTAAAAACAGAGCGTTCGCAACCCAATTTTTTAAATCACATTCATGTAAGCCTTCATAAAAAATATGAACCAAAATTGGGCGATGAAGGCTACTCGCTAGAGGTATCACACAAACAAATTTTTATCAAAGCCAACAAAGCAGCAGGTTTATACTACGGAATTCAAACCTTGTTGCAGTTATTACCGAAAGAAATTGAAAGTAATTCTTTTGTGAAGCGAACATGGGAAATTCCTTTGGTAAAAATCACCGATTATCCCCGTTTTAAATGGCGTGGGGTCATGTTAGATGTAAGTCGTCATTTCTTTAAGAAAGAGGATGTAAAACGTTATATAGACGAAATTGCTCGTTTGAAATACAACGTTTTCCACTGGCACTTAACCGACGATGAAGGCTGGAGAATTGAAATTAAATCACTTCCGAAATTAACCCAAGTAGGTGCTTGGCGTGTGCCTCGTATGGGTAAATTTGGTGAAATCGAAGGAGCAAAACCAGGTGAAGCTGCTACCGATGGTGGTTTTTACACGCAAGAAGACATCAAAGAGGTTGTTCGTTATGCTCAAGAACGTAACGTAACGATTGTGCCAGAAATTGATGTCCCTGGTCACTCAATGGCTGCGATTGCTGCTTATCCAGAAATCTCATGTACCAAAAACCCAAAAATAACGGTAAGAGCAGGGGAAAAATTTGCAGACTGGTTCGGTAACGGAAAATTCACGATGTCAATTGACAATTCGTTGAACCCTGCGGATGAAAAAGTATATGAGTTTTTAGACAAGGTGTTTACAGAAGTGGCCACACTTTTCCCTAGTCCATATATCCATGTGGGTGGCGACGAGTGCTATAAAGGCTTCTGGGAAAAAGACGCTGGTTGCAAGGCGTTAATGGAAAAAGAAAAAATGCACGATGTAGAAGAATTGCAAGGCTATTTTATGAAAAGAGTGGAGCAAATTCTGAAAACAAAAGGCAAAAAAATGCTAGGATGGGATGAAATCTTAGAAGGCGGACTTGCACCAGAAGCAACGGTTATGAGTTGGAGAGGAATCAAAGGAGGTATTGAAGCCGCTAAAATGGGACACGAAGTAGTGATGTCGCCAACGACTTTCGCTTATCTTGACTATATGCAAGGCGATGGAACGTTAGAGCCACCGATTTATAGCACACTTCGTTTAAAAACTTGTTATGGTTTTGAACCCGTACCCGACGGAGTAGATGCTAAATATATTTTGGGAGGACAAGGTAACTTATGGACAGAAGGCGTACCAACGCTTGCTCATGCCGAATATATGAGTCACCCACGTATTTGGGCTTTGGCAGATGTGTACTGGTCGCCTAAAACAGCTCGCAACTGGGATGCGTTCATCAAGCGTGTAGAAAGCCGTTTTGAACGTTCGGAAGTCGCTGGGGTAAACTATGCAAAAAGTATTTATGACCCAATCGTAACAGCAACCGTAAAAGATGGAAAACTAATGGTGACCTTAGATAAAGAGGTGTCAGATTTAGCGATTTACTATACCATCAACGATGCCGTACCAAGTCGCTACGAAACCCTATATACAGCACCATTTGAAGTTCCCGAAGGGCCATTAACCCTCCGTGTTCTTACCTATCGCAACAACAAAGCGATTGGTAGAATGGTGACGCTTAAACGTGCTGATTTATTAAAGAGAGCTGGAAAATAAGCGATTAAGCGTAGAGATTTTCTTCAAAGCCTTGTCAACGGACACAGTTGGCAAGGTTTTTTTTATAGTATAAAAAAGCCATTTAGTAATCAACACTTCACCAAAGGATACCTCAAGCGAAACTTCTACTTATATTTGGATGAACATCCAAAAAACAATTCGTATGAAAAAGTATTTCTTTCTATTAGGTATCATGTGCATCACCTTCGGCAGTTTTGCACAGAAAAGTGACGATACTGCGGCTATCAAAACGCTACTGGCAAAAGAGGCTGCTACTTGGCGTGCTGGCGATTTTGCAGGGCATAGTGCTTGCTGGCAGATTCGTCCTTATAGTAGAATTTTGGTTTCTACCCCTGAGGGTAAAACCTTCGACGTTCCTCCTGCTGCGATGATGAATCCTGATTTAAAAATGGGTGACGGTGGTTTTGCTGAACAAAGTAATATGAAAATCAGCATCACTGGGACAAGTGCTTGGGTTAGCCACGACGAAATTTCAACCGATAAAAACGGAATCAAGACCTATACTTACGAAATCAGGTTATTGGAGAAAGTAAAAGGGGAATGGAAATTTGTGGGACAATCCATTCATGTTTATAAGCCTTAGTTTCTCTTTT
>JBMLRK010000398.1:0-16343 GCA_049241065.1 Spirosomataceae bacterium | reverse complement strand
GAATGGAAATTTGTGGGACAATCCATTCATGTTTATAAGCCTTAGTTTCTCTTTTCAATATTCTATCTAGTGATTATCAGGGTGAGCTATCTTTCACCCTGATAAATTCAACAATATGCCACAAGCACCTTTTATAAGGTCTATTCATCCTATTTACAAGCATTCCCCCTTCTTCTATCTAGTTTTTATCCAATTTCTCATCAATCAAATTACATCTATTTTGCTTTCTATTATTCTTATTTAAAATAAGTCTAAATAAATTTGTTTCTTATTTAGAAGTCGTCTAAATTTGAGCATTATTTTTAATGAGTCTAAATTACATAAGCACACATATAGCAATGAAATCATTTATTTACACACTTACTCTTGTATTAGGAATTGTAGCGGTTAGCTTCGGGCAAAGTGGTATCTTAAAAGGAACCGTAAAAGACCAAAAAGGAAACTTAGTTTCTGGTGTTTCAATCCGTTTAAAAGAAACAAAAAGAGGTCTTTCAACACCAGAAAATGGTGAATTCATCTTTGAAAAATTACATTCTCAGACCTATACGTTATTGGCTTCTTTTGTAGGGTATAAAACACTAGAACAAGTAGTAAAAATTGAAGAGGGGAAAACCTTATCACTTTCGCTTGAGTTGATTGAGAACACAGAAATGCTAAAAGAAATTGTAGTTTCTGGTGCTTATACGGCCAACCGTACGGCTTCATTAGGCAAGGCAAATATCAGACCGCTTGATTTACCTCAAAGTACAGCCGTTGTAAGTAACGTTGTCATTACAGATCAACAGGCTGTCAGATTGGGGGATGTTGTGAAGAATGTCAGTGGCGTTGCACTAACTGAAACACGTGGAGGAGTTGCAGAGACATTCTCCGCTCGTGGGTATAGCGTTGGAGTAGCTGGTGCTGGGGGTAGCATTTTCAAAAATGGTACTGTTAGCAATACAATGGGCTTTCCAGATGCAAGTACCTTGGAATCTGTGGAAGTAATGAAGGGAAGTTCTGCCTTATTATATGGCAACGTTTCGGGCGGTGTAATTATCAATATGGTCACGAAGAAACCTCGTTTCGATTGGGGTGGTCAGGCATCTATGTTAATAGGCAGTTACAACCAATATAAACCTACAATTGATGTGTATGGACCAATCAGTAAAAAACTAGCGTTCCGAGTGGTGGGAACTTATGAAAATGCTAAGAGTTACCGTGATGTAGTAAAAACTGATAGAACTTATGTTACGCCTTCGTTATTGTATAAAGTTAGTGATAAAACAGATGTCTTATTACAAGCAGACTATTTGAAAAGTAATATCGTACCAGATGCTGGAGTAGGTACACCAAATAGCAGAATTACCATTACATCATTGCCAGAAACCTCTGTAAGTCGCTTTATTAATACAAACTGGGCGTATAACAACACCGAACAAAAATCTGCATATTTAACGATTAATCATCGCTTGAATGATAACTGGAAACTTACAGCTATCGGCTCAGTACAAGATACTCGTGTGAAAGGTTTTGGTGCAGGCGTACCTACTGCTATTACTGCTGCGGGCGACTATACCCGTACATTGAGTGCAGTCAATACAGGAGAAGTAGATTATACCGCTCAATTGAATTTAAATAGTAATTTTAAAACAGGAAGATTGAACCACCAATTATTAGTGGGTACTGATTTTTTACGAATTGAGACAATCAGTCATACGTTTAGATTTACGTCTGCGACTGGTGCAGTTGGAACAGCTTATGACAAAATCAATATCTATGATTTTTCTAAGTATGTTGCTCGTACTGACATTCCTACGATTGCGGATACAGCTCGTACAACAACTCCACAAAATCGTTATGGCGTTTACGCACAAGATTTGATAAGTATTTCTTCTAAATTTAAAGTATTGGCAGGATTGCGATATTCATATCAGACAGCATTTCAAGCTAGAATCTTAAATCTTGAGAAAAACGTAGAACGTGCTGGAACAACTGCTGATAAATCTGATGCGGCATTCTCTCCTAAATTAGCATTGATTTACCAGCCAATCTCAACAACATCGATTTACTCATCATACACCAATAATTTCAGCACAAATACGGGTACTGATATTTATGGAGAGAATCTAAAACCATCTATCATCGACCAATATGAGATTGGCGTTAAGAACGAATTCTTAGACGGTAAATTAGCTGTAAATGCAAGTGTCTATAAAATCATCAACAGTAATTTTGCTCAAACGGCTCTTTTCGATAAAAATGGAAATGCCAATACAAATGCTAACTTGAGAGAATTGTCTGGTGAAACAACAAGTGATGGATTTGAAATTGATTTTAATGGAAACTTATCAAAGAACTTTTATTTCTTACTCGGATACGGCCATAACTTCATGCGTTATACGAATACTACAGGCTTAGTTGGGAGCCAAGTTGAAGGAGAACAATTAATCAGAAATCCAAGAAACACAGCGAATGGTTCGGTTTTCTATACGTTTGACAAAACTAAATTAAAAGGATTAAAATTGGGAATATCAGCCTTCTATACAGGTGAACGTTTTGCTGGAAATAACAATGTCGTAGGCTTAAATGGAGGGTTAAATAATACTACAACGGCGTTAAGTTCATACAATGCTCTAATTCCGCTATCTGGCTTTACCACAACTGATATTTCGGCAGGTTATACATTCCACAAGATTTCAATCCTAGCAAAAGTTTCAAATATTTTTAACACACTCAATTATATAGCACATGATCGTTACAGCATCAACCCGATAGCTCCACGTCAATTTGCAACAACGTTATCTTACAAGTTTTAGTACAAAACTCAGTCGATGAACATAACGTTTACCAACAAATGCTATTTAGCACAAATAAGTCAAGCAACTTTGTGTTAAATGGCATTTTTGGGTAAAAAAGCTGACGAATCTATCCCTTAACTAATCGTATGTCGATTAAAATCTGATTTGTGTCGATAATTTAAACTTCGTAAGTTCGTTTATCTTAAATTTATATCATAATAGGTATTGAATACTAACATTCTTTTTTAACATAGTCAATGAAAAAAATTATCATTACTGCCGCAATCGCTCTGTTTAGCCTTGTTGCAAACGCTCAGAAAAACACCTTACTTGACCAATCGTTCTGGAGAAATCAGCCTGACCTTACTACTGTAAAAGCTGAGATTGAAAAAGGGAATAGCCCTTCTCAAGCGAACCAGATGAACATGGATCCTGTGGTGTTGGCGATTCTGAATCAAGCACCTAGCGAAACGATTAAATACTTGGTAGGTTTAGAAGGAAACTCGGTTACGAAAGTTGGCCATGAGGGACGCACTTACTTACACTGGGTAGCAATGAGAGGTGATGCAGAATTGATTGACTTTCTTGTTTCTAAAGGAGCGGACATCAAATTGAAAGAAGAACATGGTCTTAGTCCACTAAGCCTTGTAGCATCAAGTGGACAATTAAAACCTACGTTGGTAGATTATTTTGTTTCAAAGGGCGTTGATATTAAAAAAGAAGTCACTGCTGACGGAGCAAATATCTTGTTATTGGCAATCAGTAACGATAAAGATTTATCGCTAACTACTTACTTACAATCAAAGGGATTAGACATCAATAGCGTTGACAACAATGGAAACAATGCCTTCTGCTATGTGGCAAAAAGTGGAAATATTGCTCCCTTAAAATTGCTCGTTGAAAAAGGTATCAAACCTTCTGAAAATGCCTTTTTTATGGCAGCACAAGGAAACCGTAGAGGCCCTGCTGCTCCTTTAGAATTTTATGAATACTTAGAAAGCCTAAATTTAAAGCCAACAGGAACGACGAAAGAGGGCGAAAACGTACTTCATTTTATTGTTCGCAAGCCTAACCAAAAGGCAATTATTGAACACTTTGTAGCGAAAGGTGTCAATGTAAACCAAGCAGATAACGACGGCAATACTCCGTTTATCAATGCGGCTTCTTCTAGCAGAGATGTTGCGACGATTGAATTATTGGCGAGTAAAGCACAGAACATCAATCAAGCAAATGCCAAAGGTGAAACCGCTTTGATGTTGGCTGTAAAAGGTAATTCTCCAGAAATTGTACAATTGCTAATTAGCAAAGGTGCAGATGTAAACGCTATCAATAAAGCTGGAGAAAATTTATCGGCTTACTTAATCCAATCGTATAGCGGTGGTGGTGAAGGCAGAATGGGCATGGGTGGTGGTAAACCAGAGGACTTTGATAACAAAATTAAGGCTTTACAAGAAAAAGGCTTTAACGTAGCTACCCCTCAGAAAAACGGCAATACGCTTTATCATTTGGCTATTATGAAAAATGATTTGGGCTTATTGAAACGTTTAGAGCCGTTAAAACTTGATATTAATGCCAAAAATCAGGAAGGAATTACGATCTTGCACAAAGCAGCGATGTTGGCAAAAGACGACACAATTTTGAAATATCTTCTTGAAACAGGTGCAAAGAAGGAAATCGTTACTAATTTTGGGGAAACGGCTTTTGACTTAGCTTCTGAAAATGAAACGCTCACAAAAAGAAAAGTATCTATCAATTTTCTAAAATAATATTATGTACAATTTCGTAAAAAAGGCTGTTTCTGTATTAGCTTTAGTAGGTGCTTGTAGTCTTGCATCCTTTGCTCAAGGTGCAGCAACAACCAAGTATAAGTGTATGATTCAGATGACCAACTACATGGGCGAAGGTGCTTACATGGTTGTGTCGATTATTGACCCAAAAGGAGGCTACGATAAAACGTTGTATGTATTGGGTTCTAACAAAAAATGGTATCACGACATCAAAGAATGGCACAAGGCTTATGCTAAAAAGCCCACCAATATCAGTGCAATTACAGGAGCGTCCGTAACAGGAGGCGACAGAAGTGTAGTAGTACTTGAAATTGAAAATGCTAAAATCAATGCCAATTATAAGCTACGTTTTGAAAGTGCCGTTGAGGATAAAGCATACAACGTAAAAGATGTAGAAATTCCTTTAACCACCGAAAGTCTAGCTGCCAAATCTGAAGGTACTGGATACATTCGATACGTTCGATTTAGTCCATCTAACTAAGCTATTATGAACATTTCTCTTTGGAGATACAGCCACTTACTACTGGCTGTATCTTCATTTCTATTTTTAACGATTGCTTCCATTTCTGGATTGATTCTTTCGTTTGAACCTGTCAAAAATCGAATTGAAAGCCACCAAGTAGCTGGCTTTAATGACCTCACCTTGGCACAGGTAATCCCTGCCCTCAAAAAAGCATATCCCGAAGTTAGTTTGGTCGAAGTGGACAATACCCAATCGGTAATGCTAAAAGGGGATGCCTTTGAAGATGGGAATGCTCGTATTTATGTGCATCCCTTAACTGGGGAAAAACTAGGAACGGTACCTCTGCAAAGTGCTTTCTTTGAATGGGTTACTGATTTTCACCGTTCTCTATTTCTGCATGAATTAGGGCGTTTATTTGTGGGTATTACCGCATTTTTGTTTTTACTCATCAGTATTTCAGGAACATTACTGGTCATTCAACGCCAAAGGGGAGTTAAAAACTTCTTCAAAAAAATTGCAAAGGATAGCCTAGCTCAATATTACCACGTCGTACTAAGCCGTTGGTCGCTAGTACCGATTCTGATTATTGCTTGTACGGGTACTTACCTTTCCATGCAACGATTTGAATTAATTCCTACTTCTAACCAAAAATTATCGGTTGATTTCGACGCTATCAAATCATCCCCTACCAAACCACTTACCGATATTCCGAGCTTCAAAAGTATTCATTTGAGCGAGGTAAAAAGCATTGAATTTCCTTTTTCAGAAGATGTAGAAGACTATTATACCCTCAAACTTCAAGACCGAGAACTTGCTGTTAATCAGGTTACGGGGGAAGTCTTGAGCGAAGTAAAATATCCTTTTACCCAAGTAGTAGCCAATTTAAGCCTCGACTTACACACAGGCCGTAGCAATGTCCTTTGGGCTATTATTTTGGCGATCGTTTCTTGCAACATCTTATTTTTTATTGGCTCAGGTTTCACCATTACCTTCAAACGCAGAGCAGGGCGTAGCAAGAATAAATACAAAGCGGATGAATGCCGTTTTGTCACCTTAGTAGGTTCAGAAAACGGTAGCACTTGGAGTTATGCAACGGCTTTTCATCAGCAATTAATTCAACAAGGAGAAAAAGCGTATTTGGTGTCTTTAAATGACTATACGAGTTTCCCTAAGGCTGAATATTTAACCATCTTCACGGCTACTTACGGACTAGGCGAAGCCCCAACCAATGCCCATAAGTTCCAGCAATTAGTAGCACAAACGAGCCAAAGTCAAGCTATCAAATTTAGCGTAGTAGCCTTTGGGTCAAAAGCGTATGAAGATTTTTGTCAGTTTGGTTTTGATGTCCACCAACTCGTCAGTAAGCAATCGTGGGCTTCTCCCCTTTTGGATATTCACACCGTGAATGATAAATCGGTAGAAGAATATGCCTTATGGACAGAAGCATGGACAAGCAAAACAGGTATTGCCATCCAGTCGAAGGTCGTAACTGATGCTCCAAAGGACTTACAAGCCTTAGAAGTAATAAGCAATGACCTGAATAAAAGTGAGGACGTTTTTTTACTTCGTCTAAAACCGCAACAGGCTACCAAAGTGCAGTCTGGCGATTTGTTGGCTATCTATCCAGCCAACGACCACCGAGAACGCTTATACTCCATCGGTATGGTAAATGACAATTTGCAACTAAGCGTCCGTTTGCATCCACAGGGTTTGGGTTCTAGTTTTTTACATCAATTGACAGTTGGCGAAACGATGAAAGCAAAAATTGTTCGGAATGAACATTTTCATTTTCCGAAGAAAATACCTTCTGCCATCCTCATCTGCAATGGAACGGGAATTGGTCCTTTCTTAGGAATGATTAGTCAAAACACCCCTCAAACGAGTTGCCATCTGTATGCAGGTTTCCGAGATGAAACCTCTATCTTCTTATACAAAGAACAACTTGATGATTACCTTGCTACACGGAAACTGACTCGCTTGCAGTTAGCGTTTTCTCGTATGACACAACAAGTTTATGTGGGTGATTTAATCAAAAGGGATGCTCAATTGGTGGCAGAAGTACTGGCAAACAAGGGTGTTATTATGATTTGTGGGTCATTAGCGATGCAAAAAGATGTGATGCAAGTAATTGATAGCATTTGTCAAGAAAAATTACAGCTAAGTGCCAACCATTTCCAAGCACATCAACAAATCCTTTCGGATTGTTATTAGGATATTAACCACTTCAACAGAATGAAAAAAGGTATTTTCCTCATTTTCTTGCTTGTCAGTACGTACACGCAAGCACAGGTGTTACGCAAAAGAACAGTGGTTTTGATGGGCGGACGATTCGATATTACCATCGTAGCAAAAGACTCTCTGACTGCCGAACAACACATTGATTCGGTCATTACCGAAGTTACCCGTATTGAAAATTTAATTTCAGATTGGCGAAGTTATACCGAGGTTTCTCATGTAAACCAACAGGCAGGTATCCAACCCGTTCGAGTAAGTCCCGAAGTATTTGCCCTGACCGAGCGTGCCATTCATTTATCCAACATTACCAAAGGAGCATTCGATATTAGTTTTGCGGCGATGGAGCGAATTTGGAAATTTGATGGTTCTATGACGCAAATGCCTAGCCCCGAAGCCATCAAAAAATCAGTCGAAAAAGTGGGCTATAAAAACATTGTGTTAGACAAAAAAAACAGCACGATTTTCCTCAAGAAAAAGGGAATGAAAATTGGTTTTGGAGCATTAGGCGAAGGTTATGCGGCTGACCGCTGTCGTAAAATGATGTTGGAAAAAGGGATTCAAGCGGGCATTGTCAACGGTTCTGGCGATATGAATACCTGGGGAACTCAACCCAACGGTGAACCCTGGAATATCGGTATCACCAATCCGATGAAAGAAGATACTATTTTTGCAATTATTCCCTTGTTGAAACAAAGTGCCGTGGTTACTTCGGGGAGTTATCAGAAATACGTGGTTTTTAATGGCAAGCGTTACACACACATTATCAATCCAGCAACGGGGTATCCAGCAACAGGGCTTTGCAGTGTAACGGTATTGGGGCCAAGTGCCGAAGTTGCCAATGGTTTCAGTACTTCTATTATGGTTTTAGGAAAAACAGCAGGCTTACAATTACTAAAAAAATATCCCGCTTACCGAGCGATTCTTATCACCGATAAGGGTAATGTCATTACAACGCCCAATTTCAAATTACCTAAGTTTGTCAACTAATTAAAAGGTATCGAGTTTGCAAAGGGACATAGATACGAAGTTTTAACTAAGCAGTAAAATAAAAAAGGTTTTTTTGCAAACGTAAATCTATTCAGCGTACAGATTACCTATAACCAAAAGAGGGTTTCCAGTGCGGAAACCCTCTTTTCTATTTTGATGTGGTTAGCTATTATTTTTAAGTACTTAGGGCTGGATTACTGAATATTGTGATTAGGCGGATTGTAATTAGAACACTAAACTATATTGATTATATCTTAACTTAGGCGGATCATCCGTATTATTAAAATGGAAATTAATGGCTACAATTATTAAGTTTACTTAGGCAAGTAGTAAGGATTATACTTGTTTCTTTTGTAATTACGAGTGAGTTAAACACAATTTATTCAACTCACTCGTTTGGTCTTATACATTAATTTTTAAAAACACTACTTCAATTTTTTCAATTACTTATCTACTTAGGACGTTTTGCTCTTTCTTTATGATACAAATTTATATCAGTTTTCTGAATGATTTAATTCCTTTCGATAACTTGCAATATTTGCCCGTTAAATTGACTTTTTTGCCACTTTTTCAAAAAAAAAGCATTTTTTCACTCCGTAAAGTAAAGCGATTCCACATAAATCGAGTACAATTATACAATTGTTGTACAAAAACTACATATTTGCTCGTACACTCTTACAACTAAACAACAAGCTATTTCGTTATGTAATGGCCATTAAACGAATATTATCATGATCCTAAACGTAGATATTTATAGCAAGAACACTTGGTGGAAAATTGCTTTTCTTGCTTTTTGTATAATCATTGGTGCTTTTTCACTGTACTTTACAGATCGCTTGGTTACTAAACTAGAGGAACGTGAGAAGCAACAAATAGAACTCTATGCAGAATCCTTTAAATATACCATGTCAAGTGATGTCAATATGGATGTCAACTTTTTCTTTGAGAAGATTAAAAAAGCCAACGAGAACAACACTATTCCGTTAATTCTAAAGGATGGGAGTGGTTACCTAAATGCCGACGCTGCTGTGATGGAAGAAATGCCCAAAGGACTGAGTTCAAAAGAGCAGCAAGCCTATCTTCAAAAGCGATTAGACGAAATTGTCCGAGACGACAATGCTCCTATTGAGATAGACTTCGGACTACACAAAGAATATATCTATTATGGCAACTCTCGCCTCTTAAATTGGTTGCGATACTATCCAATTTTTCAACTCGTAGTAGTATTGATTTTTGGTTTAGCAGCCTACTTGTTCTTCGACTCGTCTCGTCGTGGTGAACAAAACAGGGTTTGGGTTGGACTCGCAAAGGAGACTGCCCATCAACTTGGCACTCCCCTATCTTCTTTAACTGCATGGGTGGAGTATTTTAAAGCAGACCCTACTTATGACCCCGATATAGTCAAGGAATTGGAAAAAGATGTAGAACGGCTCGATGTAATCACGACTCGTTTTTCGAATATCGGCTCTGTTCCTGTCTTAAAAGATGAAAATATCCCAGAAACGGTAGAGACTTTTTTGAATTATTTGAAAAAACGTATCTCCACAAAAGTATCCCTTACTATTGAAAATAACGTAGGAGACTTACGATTTGCTAAAGTGAACAAATACCTTTTTGAATGGGTAATTGAGAATATCTGTAAAAATGCCGTAGATGCGATGAATGGCGTGGGAGCATTGAAAGTAACGTTTTCAAATGTTAAAAATAATCAAATCGCTATTGACATTGCCGATACGGGAAAGGGGATTTCTAAACAAAATTTAAGCAAGGTATTCACCGCAGGTTTCAGTACCAAAAAACGGGGTTGGGGACTTGGATTAACCTTAGCGAAACGTATCATTGAAAATTATCACGATGGCAAACTGCTTGTAAAACACTCGGAAGTGGGCAAAGGAACTACCTTTCGAATTATTATTAGTGCCAGTGAATTTCCTGTAAGTTAAGATAAAAGACGTTTGCCAAGACGAACAAATGGTTTTTCAACTAATTCATAGCTCAAATAACTCATACAAAGTGTTAAGACCAAACTGAGAATAAAATGCTCAGTTTGGGACACCATCTTGACATCCAATTCCCTTAGACCTAAAAAAACCAAAGGGTGAAGCAGATAAATGGAATAAGAAGTTTCCCCTAAAAAAGAGAGAATAGACTTCATAGGAGTAATAATATACTTCCCACGAGTTGCATAAAAACTTGTGCAAATACTGAAACTCAAGGCTGAAAAGATGATCCGTTCCCAACCAGAAACAATGCGAATCTGATTTCCTTCTACAGGATAAAGTATGAACGTCAGAATTACGATAAAGAAAAGTCGTCGTCCTGATTGATACCTAAAAACATCTAAAGACGCTTGATCCAACGTACCTATCGCAATGCCACCCACAAAAAAGAAAAGTTGATTGAATGGGTTGATATAAACTTCCCATTGCTTTGATAAGAGTGTGTCAGCATCTAAAAAATAAAAGCCAATAACCCCAGCAATAACACAAGTTAGCCCCCAAAAACTATAAAATAGATTAGAGCTTTTATGCAACATCCAAAGTATAAAAGGAAATAGGGCATAGAAAACCAATTCGTTTCCTATCGACCATGCTCCAGTACTGATATAAGTACCTGGGCTAATAAAGCCATATAATCCCGTAAAATTAAGCCATAAACTCCAATGAGTAGGAAATGGTTTATGCTGAATAAATTTTAACAGAAGGCTCAATAAAATACTTAACCACAGCAAGGGGAATATGCGAAAAACTCTTTTTATTGCAAAACTATTGAGGTGTTCCCAAGAAAAGACAAGGCTTTTTTGATATACTAAATAGAGTGTTAAGCCGCTAAGTATATAAAAAATAGACACCCCATAAATTCCTATTTTCCCTAAAAAAGTATCAACATCCTGATGCCCAATTGTCCATACGGTAAAATGATACAACAATACACAAACAGCCATGATACCCCGCAAATAATCGAGGGATTCAACACGTGCTGATACATTAGTAGTTGTTGTTGACATGGTATGATTTTGTACTACTGGTGTGTTTCGCATTCATTCATCTTGAAAAAACATCAGCATGAATGAACAATGCAAAAATACGATGATAATGAGCGATTTTCTTTACTAATTCTACAGAAATAATGATGTGAAATTATAAATGTTGGATTTTGAATTTTGAATCTAACTCACTCGATGTTAGCCATTTATAAAAACAAGTTAAAATAGTTTTGTACGATTATTTAGGTACTCCGATTCAAAATTTAACATCCAAAATTTTACTTTACAGTTGCTATGTGGTTAAATATGTCGGGGTACTTGCATTCAAAATTTAAAATCCAACATCCAACATTCCACCTAATAGCTTATTTCTCGTGGGTAATCACATAACTTTTCTTATCCACGCCAATACCCTTCAAAGTAAGGGATTTCCAAGCTGCTGGAATTTTGATTCCTTTCAATTGTTCTAAGCCTACTTCTGTAATATCTAAGCCCCCAAAACCATTCAGTAAGGTCTGTAAAAAGCCCCCTGCTCCTGTGGCAAAATAAGGGTTTGTTCCACCTGCCGTTTCTGCCAAAACCCCAAAAGGAGGTACTTCATTCGGCTTATAACTTTTCGTAAACAATTCATGAGCTTTCTCGGTATTATTCATTCGAGCATGAAGGATACATAAAATGGCTTGTGACATCGCTGGGCCATCTGGCGAAAGTTTTGCTTCGTAATAATCCAAATCCTTTTTCACCATTGCAGGCTCTGTCACTTGGTGCATGGGGTAAGCCAGTAAGTTCACATCCCCTTGCTTAATAATTTCACCTTTATAAGTCGAATGTTCAAGCGTAATACCCTCCGCATTTCTCAAAATTACCAAGCCTTTCTGAACCTCTTCCCAACGTGGGTCGGCATCTAACTTCAATTCTTCGGCGGCTTCCATTGCAAAGTCGAGTACTTCCTTTACCATTCCGTTTGTATAGGCATTATCATTTACGTTTTCAGCCCATTCATCGGCACAGACAACGTTGATGATATGATACTTTCCGTCGTTATCTTTTTCGACACGGCTCACCCAAAAATCAGCCACCTCTTTCAACATCGGATAACCACGAGTTTTAAGCCAGTCTTTGTCTTTCGTTACCTGATAATACTTCCAAAATGCCCAGCCAATATCTGCTGTAATGTGGTGTTGAAAAGGCCCCGTCAAAGCCCAAACAGGCGTTGCTTCATTGCCTCTATCGTCCGATTCCCAAGGGAACATCACTCCTTTATAGCCATGCACTTTTGCATTATTACGAGCAGCTTCCATTCGTTCAAAACGATATTCTAAGAGCGACTTAGCCATTTCTGGGTGCAACAACAACATCGCTGGATACATCCAAATTTCGGTATCCCAGAAAACGTGTCCGTTATAACCTAAACCAGAAAGCCCCATCGGTGACAACGAATACGCTTGTCCTTCACGACAGTAAGAATACAAATTATAAATAGCAAAATGAGCTGCACGCTGTGCTTCTTCATCTCCCTCAATGATAATATCCGATTGCCATAAGGTTTCCCAAGCATCTTTATGACGTTTTAATAAACGATCGTGCTTTTCTAAGGATGCGTAAATCGTCAAGCGTTCTGCTTCATTATGTGGGTCGGTATTTTGTTCGGTTGAAATGGTTGAACCTACTACACTAAACGAATAACTTTCTCCTGCCACTAACTTTCTATTGAACTTCAAACGGTGCATCCCGTAGTCCCATTCTTCGTGAATTAATTGAGGTTCTTTTCCTCTTTCCTCCGCAAAAACAAATGAATTAGAGGCAGCCAAAATGTGCTTACCCGTTGGTGATTTAGCCACCGAAGTCAATAAGGGAATTAAGGCATGAGGACGATCAATAACATGATACGAGTTCTTCACATCTCGTAACATATCAGGGGAAGACATTACGCTGGCTGGAGTAATTTCACAGTCCTTTTTTGCCTTAATTTCAACATCAATCATCATGGTATGTGGCAAATGACGAAGGGCCATAAGGCTATATCGTACCGACACTTTATCCTGATAATCAAATGTAGTCGTCAAGATAGCGGTCTTCATATCAAGACTTTGCTTATAATTGCTTATATCAGTACGCCCTAAACGACGACCATCTACGTCCAAATCCATATTTGCGAAATCGAATGTTTTCAAGATATTCGACACACGCCCACGTCCATACGTATCAAAAGCCCCATTTAAGACAACATCCTTTACTTTTAAGGGTTCAGCCGACGACGTGATGCCAATCATTCCGTTGCCTACCGTAACGCCATAATAATTTGAGGGATTAATGGTATTAGCCGTAATTTTCCAGTTTTCTTGAGCTTTACTGGCAAAACAACAGCTTATTAGTAAGCTACTTAAAAAAAATATTCTTGAACGCATTGCTTTATCATGTTTTGATTGTAAAAATGGTATAATGACGTTTGATTGATAGCCATTCGTTCAGCAATCAGGGGCTATTTGTTAACTTATTGATAAAAACTTAACTAAATTATAAAGATGCTTACCTTGATAAACTAGTGTAATAACTCATAAAATGAGACCCCTAATTTAACAGATTTTCTTTAACAAATCATTAACATTTTTCTTGTAGGGGAATAAATAGCCAAAATGGTCATATAAAAGAAGACTAAAAAAATATTCAATTAATACAAATCCTCTCTTATGAAAACGAACCGCTCTTATCTCGCTATGTTATTCATTGCAACCTTGCTACAAGCATGTAGCAGTGGAATGTCTGCTCTTAAAGAAGGGAATTTAGACGAAGCACTTGCTAAATCAATTGACCGCTTACGCAAAAACTCAGAGAAGTCAAAAGCCCTTTTTGTACTAAAGGAAGCCTACCCAATAGTCGTACAAAATCACTTGAATTTGGCTAGAACCTTTGAAAACTCATCCATGCCTTTTCACTGGGAAAAAGCCTTGAATGAGTATCAAACCCTACAAGCGATTTCAGACAACCTTGCCTCTTGTCCGAGTTGTACCCAATCGCTTGGCATAAGAAGAGAAAACTACCTAGCACAACTAAACACGACGAAACAATTGGCAGCCAACGAACGCTTTGAAGCTGGGATGAATGCACTAGCCCAAAAACAAAATCGGTTGATGGCTAAAGAAGCTTTTTATCATTTTAAACGAAGTGCTGAAATTATCCCGAACTACAAACAAGCGGATGCAAAAGCAGCAGAAGCCTTCGAATCAGCTCGCTATCGGGTCTTGATTCAACCGTTAAACGATATTTTCAGACTCCATAACAACGAATATCAATACCTACAAGGACGTTTAGCAGATAATATTTTGGGTAGAAAAAACAATAACCCTTTTGTAGCGTACCAAACACAGCCCACTATTGGCAACCAGTTAAATCACGATGTGGTTACCTTTGCGTTATTAGATTATGTGCCGTGGCAAGTAAATGAATTTGTAAAAAAAGAAGTAGTAGAACGAGAAATAAAAGTGGGTAGAAAAAAGAAAAGCGACTCTACTTACGTGGATGTTTTTGAGAAAGTAAGTGGCATTATTTTTACGCACACTCGTGAAATCAGAGCGATTGGCACAATGGAAATGCGAGTATTGAACACCCTAAACAATCAAGTTACCAACCGTGAAGAAGTACAACGAATTAACTCATGGACTAACTCATGGCAAACCTTTAAGGGAGACGAAAGAGCGATACAAGGACGTTGTTTAAAAACTCGTCAAGCCCTAGGAGAACCCACTCCTTTTGAACTTTTTAGAGGATTAAGTAACGATTTATCCAATCACTTCTGCGGAAGATTACAAGATTTTTATCGAGGAGTGTAGAAAATAAACCTGCTGGATCTTTTTAATTTGGTGGGTTTGTTAGTTTTGTCTCCCATGCGTACGTAAACAAGCTTATTGCTCAAAATTGCTGTCGCACGATGGATGGTCGGGAGACTCAGCCTCGGGAGACAGAAGATTACCAGCCAAGGGGAAGATTTTGGTTTTGAGTCGTAGCGGATGCTACGACTAGAGTAGATTAAAATTAAAAAATCATCCTATGAAGCTAAATATGATAGGCAGTTTATTATTGTCGCTAATCGTGTTCAATATTTCTGCACAAAAAATGACTAATAAGGAAATACATTCTTTTTTAGAGATTAAAAGAGGGCAATATAAAATGTTGCTAAAAGATTATTTTCTTTTTGAATGTTTAAATTCAGGATTAAAGCATAATGGCAGTAATTTACTTGAAAAAGACAGGAGTAAACTATTCTATGAAACATTTCATACTTACTTGCCCGAGCAAGATTTAATACAAGTTCTAAATTATGCCAGAACGGTTGGTAATAGCGTTCTTTTTAATGCTAAAAGTAAAAAGCAAAGTCTTTTGGCTACTTGTATGAACGAGTATAGAAATGTTAAATTAGAAAAAAGAGCCGATGCAATAGTAAAAAGAGAAATAACAAAAGAAGGTTTATTAGCTAACCCTGATTAAAGATAAAGAGTAGACTCCGTTAAAAGTTTTTACATCGAATCAAAAGTAATATATTTTCACTATTGGACTAGTTAGAATTTCACTGCTAGTGCAAGAAATAATTGATACGAGGGCTTGAAAACCTTATCAAATAAATAAAACAGTCTATGAAGTATAAAATTATATTTACGACAGGATACGATGATGATTTAGAATCAATTTCAAAAGAATTAAAATGTGATGTTTTAATATTGGATGAGAAAAATGACTATTACAACCCTCAGTTTATCACCATCGAAAGAATTAAAGGGGAATTTGAAGACAGTAAAATCTGTTATTTAGAAGATAATTTAGTTATTCTTCACAAAGTCACAAAGGATAATATTTTAAATTCAATTGCAGAGCTTGATAAATGGAAATTTACTAAGCGTTGGAAGCCTTTAGATGAAAAACAATTAGTTGAGTATTTTTACCCCAAAAATGACTGGTTAATTTTTGATATTGAAATATAAGCTGTTTTACAGAGTTAGAAAGGATTGAAAATCCTATAAATCAAAAGTTCGAGATGCCCTACGGAACATCTCGAACAGCGTGATTAGATTGTTAATGACTTAAATACAACAGAACATGCAATCAAACATCCT
>JBMLRK010000397.1:276-2508 GCA_049241065.1 Spirosomataceae bacterium | reverse complement strand
AGGTTGGGACTGGTGTTCGGGCTATAACGATTCGGACTCTACTATCATCGGTTTTGCCCATACCCGACTAAGCGGTACAGGCATTGGCGATTTAGGCGATATTTTAGTGTTGCCTTCTACGGGAAAAGTGATTTTAGATAAAGGAAGCCTTAAACAACCAGGGAACTTTTCGTTGTTTAGTCACAAAGACGAAAAAACGAGTCCGGGCTATTATTCCGTTTTATTAAAACGCTATAACATCAAGGCTGAATTAACAGCATCGACTCGGGTAGGGTTTCATCAATATACCTTCCCAGCGTCAGAGCAATCGCATATTTTGGTTGATTTGACTGAGGGAATTGGTTGGGATAGACCGACAGATGCCTATATCAAAAAGTTAAACGACTCGACTTTAGTTGGCTATCGTTACTCAAAAGGATGGTCGATTGACCAACGTATTTTCTTTGCGATGGTGTTCTCAAAACCCTTCAAAAACTTCTCTTTGTATAAATCGAAACAAAAAGAAGCCATGCAGGTAGCGATGGGTGATAGCATCAAAGCGGTTGCCGATTTTACGACCGTAGCAGGGGAAAAAATCAGCATTAAAGTAGCCATTTCTCCTGTAAGTTTTGAAAATGCCTTTTTGAATCTAAAAACAGAAGTCCCTCACTGGAATTTCAATCAGGTGAAAGCCGAAGCCGAAGCTTTATGGAGTAAAGAATTAGACAAGATTACGATAAAAACGAAGGACGAAAAAAGAAAAGAAATTTTCTATACGGCTCTTTATCATACCATGATTGCCCCCTCGGTTTTCAACGATGTCAATGGCGATTATTTTGGAGCAGACAAGCAAATTTACCGAAATGCCTCTTTTAACAATTTGACAACGTTCTCTCTTTGGGATACTTACCGTGCTTGTAATGGCTTATACACGCTTTATCAACCTGAGCGAGTAAGCGACATGATTAACTCCATGTTGGCCATTTACAAACAACAAGGTCGCCTTCCTGTTTGGCATTTAATGGGCAGCGAAACCTATACAATGCCGGGCAATAGCTCAATTCAGGTAGTGGGTGATGCCTATTTAAAAGGGATCAAAGGAATTGACCCAGCTTTGGCTTATGAGGCAATGAAAACCACTACTTTATTGGATGATAGAGGGTTGAAATTCTTGAAAAATGGCGGTTATATTCCTGCCGACAGCATGACCGAATCGGTGGCAATGGGGATGGAATATTCGATTTCGGACGGAGCAATTGCCCAAATGGCGAAACAATTAGGCAAAACCGACGACTATGCCTATTTCAGCAAAAGAGCAGGATTTTATAAGAATTACTACGATAAATCAACAGGCTTTGTTCGTGGACGACTTTCGGATACGAAATGGAGACAAGATTTTAGCCCCTTTGAATCTCGCCATAGAAAAGACGATTTCAGCGAAGGAAATGCTTGGCAATACACGTGGCTTGCCCCGCACGACGTGCATGGTTTGATTAATTTAATGGGCGGTGAAAAGAAATTTACCCAAAAATTAGACTCGCTCTTCATCGTGCATGGCGATATGGGCGAAGAAGCATCAAACGATATTTCGGGCTTAATTGGACAATATGCACACGGAAACGAACCGAGCCACCACATTACTTATTTGTATGGCTATGCAGGACAACCGTACAAAACAGCCGAAAAAGTACGTTATATTTTAGATAGTATGTACACGACCAAACCAGACGGAATTATTGGAAATGAAGACGTTGGTCAGATGTCGGCTTGGTATATTTTCAGTGCAATGGGCTTTTATCCTGTGCATCCTTCGGGCGGTATCTATATCTTCGGAAGCCCTGTAATGGACGAAGCAGTTATCCGTGTTGGGAAGGATAAAACGTTTAAAGTAACGGTTAAAAATAACAGTGCTACCAATAAGTACATTCAGAAAATGAGCTTAAATAACCAAGCCTATACTAAGGCTTATATCCTTCATAGTGAATTGGTTAAAGGCGGAGAATTAATCATCGAAATGGGTAATAAGCCCTCTAAAACATGGGGAATTGCTCCAGCAGATAGACCTCCATTCTGATGGTGATGTTATACCACGGAGTTTCACAGAGGTGTCACGGAGTTGCACAGAGAATTTTATATACTCTTATTTTTTCTCTGTGTAACTCTGAGGTTCTCAGTGAGACTCTGTGGTATAATTTATTCCACAAAGACACACAAAGAGTCACAGAGGTTCACAAAGGTTATTTTTTCTCTGTG
>JBMLRK010000397.1:0-266 GCA_049241065.1 Spirosomataceae bacterium | reverse complement strand
AGGTACGCAGAGAAAAAATAAGAATATATAAAATTTTCTGTGCAACTCCGTGGCACAACCGAACAACCCAATAAAAACTAAATACATCCATGAAACAAAACAACCTTATGAACTATCTGAAAACAGGATGGATTGCAGTGATTTGTTGCTTACTAGCTCCTGCAAGCTTCTCCCAAACAACAAAATTTAGTCCAGTCGAATCAGTGAATCCACTTATGGGAACGCAGTCGGTACATAGCTTATCGAATGGCAACACCTACCCTGCC
>JBMLRK010000396.1:19792-29956 GCA_049241065.1 Spirosomataceae bacterium | reverse complement strand
TTAGACGTTAACAATTTAACAACATAAAAATGAACGCAATAAAAAGAATTTTAGGCATTGTGTGGTTGGCGATGGCCGCTGCGGCTTGCTATTTCGGAATCATGGTTTTAGGCTTACCAAAATTCGCTTCAGGCGAACAAGAAGACCTTGTTTTTGGTATTATCATCATGTGTGTATTAACACCAATCGTTGCTGGTGGTTTACTTATTTTTGGTAAATATGCCTTGCAAGGAGAATACGATAATTAACAGAGTAACATCTGGATTTTATAAGTGAACAGTTTAGGGATATGGATAAGTAATGTATGCCAATGAAATTATAGTCGTAATTCTTGGCATACATTCTTTGTAAAACACAGCAGCATTCTTCATTAATCAATACTTCCGTTTCGGTATAAAGCATATAGGTGGGCTTCAAAATTGAAAAGATATACTGAATTTATTCCTCAGATGAGTAGAATTCATTATGTTTACCTTTTTGAGAAATGTCAGCAGGACATTCAGCAACCATCCAACCTTTAACGACACGAAAGCTTTATGTATGTACCCCAAAGCCCCCGTAACATGAAAGAAAAATTAAAGGAACAAAAGCTCCTTATTATTTTCATTTTGTTCTTCCTGCTTTTAAACTTTCCCTTATTGTCCATCAGCAACGTAGCGAGTACTTTTGGCGGTATTCCATCCTTGTTTTTATATGTATTTTGCGTTTGGTTATTAATGATTATTTCGATGTATATCTGGAGTAGAGAAGAGAAACATACATCCACAAACCCACCGACTGAAGATGAATAGTATCACCGTGCTTCTTTGCTCTGTACTTTACCTAATCTTTCTCTTTGGAGTTGCCTATTGGGCAGAAAAACGCTCTGCTAGTGGCAATAGTTTCATCAGAAATCCCTACATCTACGCCTTGTCTTTGGCTATTTATTGTACCGCCTGGACGTTCTATGGCTCTGTCGGAAGAGCCGCCAATCATGGGATTGACTTCCTCATTATTTATATTGGGCCTACGCTAATCATGCCCCTTTGGTGGTTAATTACCCGTAAAATCATCCGAATAACCAAAACTCACCGTATTACCTCTATTGCCGATTTTATTTCGGCTCGTTATGGTAAAAATTTAAGCTTGGGAGTCATTGTCACCCTCGTTTGCCTCATCGGAACAATGCCTTACATTGCCATTCAACTCAAGGCGATTTCGAGTAGCTTTTTCATCGTAACAGGAAGTAGTCATTCGGATAAACTCTTTTTAAACGATGTTTCCTTTTACATTGCCATCGGTCTAGGCATATTCACCATTATTTTCGGAACAAGAAAACTCGACTCACTCGAACGCCATGAAGGACTGGTTTCCGCCATTGCCATCGAATCCATTCTTAAAATAATTGCCTTTTTAGCAGTCGGTATTTTTGTCACCTACGGACTTTTCGACGGATTCGAAGACATCTTTAGCAGAGCCTCCGCTGTACCCAGCCTACGAGCAAAATTCACCATCCCAGAAAGTAATGGCTACGCTACTTGGTTTTGGTATTCGTTTGCAGCCATGAGTGCTTTTTTGTTTTTACCCCGTCAATTTCAGGTGTCTATTGTCGAAAATATCGACGAAAATCACCTCAAAAAAGCCATTTGGCTTTTTCCACTTTACCTGCTTATCATTAATATTTTTGTCCTTCCAATTGCCTTTGGAGGGAATTTACTATTTCCGAGAGGCAATATCAATCCCGATAACTTTGTCTTGGCGATTCCGATTCATTTCAATGCCAACACCATTGCACTGATTACCTATCTGGGAGGATTTTCGGCAGCAACCAGCATGATTATCGTCGAAACCATCGCTCTTAGTATCATGGTTTCCAACAGCATTTTGATTCCCTTATTTTTGGCATACCCCAAAACCTTACGCTCTACCAACCTCAGCACCTTCGTCAATCGAAGCAGACGTATAAGTATTATCATTATTTTGCTTTTGGCTTATTTATATGCCCGAGTGATTGCCGAACATTTCTCCCTAGTTACCATCGGAATGCTCTCATTTTCGGCAGTAGCTCAATTTACACCCGCCATTATTGGTGGAATTTATTGGCGAGAAGGTACAAAACAAGGTGCAGTGTTAGGGATTGTATTAGGGACGTTAGTTTGGTTTTACACGCTTGTATTCCCGATGCTGATAGAAGCAGGACTTTTTCCTCAGACAATTTTACAGAACGGGCCTTTTGGAATTAGTTGGTTAAAATCATATCAACTATTCGGACTAAAAGGCATGGATTCGCTGGCTCATGGAATTTTTTGGAGTTTGTTTTTCAATACGTTTAGTTACTTAATCGGTTCTGCACTGAGCAAAGCAAGTACCATCGAACTCAATCAGGCTGTATTATTTGTGGGGGTTGTCAAGCAAGATAATTTCTCCGAAAGTGCTACCATTTGGCGAGGAACAGCCTATTTAAAAGACATTAAGACCTTATTGAATAACTTTTTTAGCGAACGACGTACCAATAAAATCCTGTCACTTTTTGCACAACGCCATGACCTAAATCTCAACGACCCCAAAGCAGACCCTAAACTGGTTGCTTACTCAGAGAAAGTATTGGCTGGAATTGTAGGCTCTGCTGCTGCCCGAATTATGATTTCGTCGATTTCGGTAGAAGAAAACCTCTCGATGGATGAAGTTCTCAATATTTTACGTACGTCTCAAGCATTGGTCATTACGAATAAAGAACTGAAAACGAAGTCCTTAGAATTAGAACAAGCTACCAATGAGCTAAAAAATGCCAATGATATTTTACAAAAAGCAGATACCTTAAAAGATGATTTTCTTTCAACGGTTGCTCACGAAATCCGAACACCGCTCACTTCCATCAGGGCTTTGTCTGAAATTGTACACGACAATCCAGAAATGGAGCTAGAAGAACGTGAACATTTTTTAGGAACGGTCATAAAAGAATCTGTCCGTTTAAGCCGACTTATCAATCAGGTGCTTGATTTAGAAAAATATCAATCGGGTAAACAAACGATACAACTCAATCAAATTGATATTCAGGATGTTATCAAAGAATCCATCGAATCTATTTTCCAGCAAGCCAAAGAGAAGAACATTCTAATTTCGTTTATTCCAAACCGATTTACGCCAAAAATTGCGGGAGAACACGATAAATTGATTCAAGTAATGGTCAATCTGGTATCCAATGCCATTAAATACTGTGCAAATGATACAGGACATATTCAAATAAGTGTTCAGCATGACAATGATTTTGTCTATACGTCCGTTCAAGATAATGGAACAGGAATTGACAAAGCATTTCAACGATTAATTTTCGATAAATTTTATCAAGCAGAAGATCAGACCATCAAAAAACCTAAAGGAAGTGGTTTAGGACTTGCAATTAGTAAAAAAATCATTGAACTTCATCAAGGAAATATTTGGGTGGAAAGTGAGTTAGGCAAAGGCTCTACTTTTACCTTTAAAATTCCTGTAAGTAATCATTCGAGTTCAGAAGAGTTGTAATTCCATGAACCACTTCTTTAAATACGTAATTTTGATCCCCACAAATTATGAAACCAGTACAAAAAGTTTTAATCGTTGACGATGAACCAAGTATATTAATGTCGCTTGAATTTTTAATGAAAAAAGAAGGTTATGAGGTCTTTATTGCTAGAGATGGGCAAGAAGCACTTGAAATCATTCAACGAGAAATTCCGCATGTAGTCCTCTTAGACGTAATGATGCCCAACGTTGACGGCTACGAAGTATGCAGATTCATCAGAGCCAACGAATCATACACTCATTGTAAAGTGATATTTTTAAGTGCCAAAAATAAGGAATTGGATATTGAAAAAGGATATGCTGTTGGGGCAAATCTCTATGTTGCCAAACCATTTTCGACCCGAAGCCTAATAACCCAAGTGCGAAATTTAACGGAAGAAACAGCAATCAATTAAAAGCTATACCTATTTAGCACAAATTAATAAAAAGGTGTAGCGATACTTAAATGATTATTGTATTTTTACGAGATAAAATAGCAAGAACAATACATAAATTATTCGTACCCCAATGAACTTACAGATCACATCCTTTGAAGATTATCAAGAAAAATACCAACACTCCGTAGAAGATCCTGAGGGATTCTGGGCAGAGATTGCTCAAAATTTCTACTGGCGTAAACCTTGGAAAAAAACACTAGAGTGGAATTTCGAAACTGCCGAAACAAAATGGTTTAAAGGTGGTAAAATGAATATCACTGAAAACGCACTAGACCGTCACTTGGCAACTCGTGGCGACCAACCTGCTATTGTGTTTGAACCAAACGATCCTTCGGACGAAGCGACCACTTTAACATACAAAGTACTTCACGAACGTGTTTGTACCTTCGCTAACGTGCTGAAAAAGCACGGAGTACAAAAAGGCGATCGTATTTGTATTTATATGCCAATGATTCCAGAATTGGCAATTGCGGTATTGGCTTGTGCTAGAATCGGAGCGATTCACTCGGTGGTATTTGGTGGTTTTTCAGCCCAATCTATCGCAGATCGTATCAACGATGCTCAGTGTAATTTGGTTATCACAGCAGACGGTTCTTTCCGTGGAAACAAATCAATTCCATTGAAATCAACCATGGACGATGCCTTAATTCAGTGTACATCGGTTAAAAAAGTAATCGTAGCAACTCGTACTCGTGTACCTGTTTCGATGATAAAAGGACGTGACCTTTGGTGGGAAGAAGAAGTAAAAACAGTATCGTCTGTTTGTCCTGCCGAGGAAATGGATGCGGAAGATATTTTGTTCATTTTATATACATCAGGTTCAACAGGAAAACCCAAAGGAGTTGTACATACTTGTGGCGGATATATGATTTATTCGACCTACACCTTTGCGAACGTTTTCCAATATCAAGAAGGACAAACGCACTTCTGTACCGCTGATATTGGTTGGATTACAGGACACTCGTATATCGTATATGGCCCACTTTGTTATGGAGCTACTACCTTATTATTTGAAGGTGTTCCTACCTACCCTGATGCTGGACGATTCTGGGATATTGTTACCAAACATAAAGTAGATATTTTATATACTGCTCCAACGGCAATTCGTTCGTTAATGGGCTTTGGAGACAGCTTTGTAGAAGGAAAAGATTTAAGTAGCCTTAAAGTGTTAGGTTCAGTAGGTGAGCCTATCAACGAAGAAGCATGGCACTGGTATAACGAAAAAGTAGGACATAAAAATTGTCCAATTGTGGATACGTGGTGGCAAACAGAAACTGGTGGTTTGATGATTTCACCAATTGCGAATGTTACACCAACCAAACCGTCTTATGCAACCCTTCCATTGCCAGGGGTACAACCAATGTTGGTAGATGAAAAAGGGGAAGAATTAATAGGAAATGGCGTTTCGGGTAACTTATGTATTCGTTTCCCTTGGCCTGGTATTATTCGTACTACCTACGGCGACCACGAACGTTGTGTGCAAACATATTTCTCTACGTACAAGGGATTATACTTCACTGGCGACGGTTGTTTACGTGACGAAGATGGTTACTACCGTATCACTGGACGTGTGGATGACGTTATTAACGTATCGGGACACCGTATTGGTACAGCAGAGGTTGAAAATGCCATTAACATGCACTTGGGCGTAGTGGAATCTGCAATTGTTGGCTATCCACACGACATCAAAGGGCAGGGTATCTACGCTTACATCATCATGGATAAAGAGCAAGAAGATATTGATTTGACTCGTAGAGATATTTTAGCAACCGTAACTCGTATTATTGGGCCAATTGCGAAACCTGATAAAATTCAGTTTGTATCGGGTTTACCAAAAACTCGTTCTGGAAAAATCATGCGTAGAATCCTAAGAAAAGTAGCCGAAGGCGAAACCTCTAATTTAGGCGATATTTCTACCCTACTTGACCCGAACGTAGTCGCTGAAATTATTGGCGGAATGGTTAAATAGTTTTTTTGATGTTGAATGTTGGATTTTGAATGTTGAATTAAGGTTAATCGGATGTTATTTGGAAAAAAGGCTGTCTGGTTTGGTCTAAACATTCAAAATCCAACATCAAAAAAGGCGTATTTTAGAGAATATTCTAAAATACGCCTTTTACGTTGTGTCAGTTTGAACAGCAATCTTTTAACGCTATTCTACATCAAACACATTCGCTACTTTCCGTCTCCTGTGCTAGAAATCGGATTCTGAGATGAATCCATCACCTTAATTCGTCCATCTTTGTCACGATAAACTTGTAAGTATGAATGCTGAGGAACGGAAGTATCCTGATTTTTTGACGTTGTTGAAGGAGTCGATACTACTGAATTAGTCGCTGTTTGAGGAGTTGAAACGGCTGCTGATTTAACAGTTTCTGTTTTTCTCAAACTGGTTGGATTATTCTTATTTCCAGAAGAGTACCCTGCATCGGCTAACGCTACATTTTTTTGTGTCGTATCGATACGAACTCGACCTTCGGCATCCATATATACTTTCACGTACGAATGTTGACGAAACCCAGAAACATCGGTATTGGTAGAAGCTGGACTAGCAGTTGTGACTGGTGAAACGGTCACTTTTTCTTCTATGATTTGATACGCTTGTTCCTCCTTATTCGATTGTGTTGGAGTAACGGTACTTGCTTTACTTACCGTAGTTTTGGGAGTTTGAGAAGCGACCGTGTAATATTCTTGAGGAGTTGGTGGGGTAGCAATAGAAGTGTCTAAACGGTAATGTCCGTCGCCATCTTTAATTACTCGAATATATTTATGCTGATGAAAACCTAAACGATCTCCCTCTTCATGTTCTTTACGAAGGCTATCTGCTTTTACAAAGCTATCAGCAATAGAATTTTCAATTAACTTTTTAGGAATTACCACAGCCGTTTCTGCCGTACCAGTGGTATCTAAAAACATTCGTCCATCACGCATGACAAATTTAACGGGGGCGTGTTGACGGAAATCTGTATTAAACTCTACCTTTAGGTCAGTCAATAATAGAGGCTGAGGATTTTCTGGATTATTTAGTTCCAATACTCTCATTTCGACCTCTGCCTCTCCTGCGGATAATAACTCTAAATCTCTAGCCGCCGCAAAAGATACGTCAATCATTCGATTTCGAGCAAAAGGCCCTCTATCATTAATTTTAACAACGGCTACTTTTTGGGTTCTCGTATTCCTCAGTTCAACAATGGTATTGAATGGTAAGTTACGATGAGCGGCCGTATATTCCTCTCTGTCGTAAGGTTCGCCACTCGAAGTATTCTTTCCATGAAACCGATCGGCATAATAGGAAGCTCTTCCTACGTACGTCTCTCCTAACTGTGCATTAGCACCTAAGGATAGAATGGCTAGAAAAAATAATAAAAAATGCTGTAGTACTTTCATAGACGCTAAAATCATTTAAAAAATCGAGTACAGATGGTATTTTGACTAAAGAAAATAAGTCTCGATTTCAGATGAATGTGGACATTGGATGAAAAGAATGCTTTATTTGTTAGCTAGGGTAAATAAAGCAAAACGGTTTTACAAAGGGTGAAAAACAAACAGTTATTGTCAGTTAAAATGACATTTGTTTCATCGTAAAACCTTTAATGTATTGTAGTACAAGGATTTATATTTTGTAATTAAATCCTGTTTTTTTCCTAAATACCTCACAAAGATAACATTATCTCTTGAATTTTCTGTACTCCTATTCTATCAAATCATATAAACGTAGGTTTCATTTGTCTAAAAACAAAAAAAAGCTCCTAAATGCCGAATATTTCAGCATTTAGGAGCTTTTGATGAAAGAATTATCTTTCCTTAATTATTTTCTGTCTGCTATCGCAACAAAAGGACGTTCTGTTTCGCCAACATATACCTGACGAGGACGACCGATTGGTTCTTTATTAGCTTTCAATTCTTTCCACTGAGCCATCCAACCTGGAAGACGACCAATAGCGAACAATACCGTAAACAAGTTGGTAGGAATACCCAAAGCACGGTAAATAATACCCGAATAGAAATCTACGTTTGGATATAACTTACGAGCTACGAAATATTCATCACTCAAAGCTGCTGCTTCTAATTCCTGAGCAATTTTCAATACTGGATCATTAATTCCTAGAGCAGCCAATACTTCGTCTGCCGCTTTTTTGATGATTCTTGCACGTGGGTCAAAGTTTTTATACACACGGTGACCGAATCCCATCAAACGGAAACCAGAGTTTTTATCTTTCGCCATCGCTACATATTTAGATGTATCGCCACCATCGTTTTTGATAGCTTCCAACATCTCAATTACTTCTTGGTTTGCACCACCGTGTAATGGACCTGAAAGAGCGTTGATACCCGCAGAAATAGAAGCATATAAACTTGCTTGAGACGAACCTACTAAACGTACTGTTGAAGTAGAACAGTTTTGTTCGTGATCAGCATGTAAAATCAATAATTTATTCAATGCTTTTGAAACCACATTACTTACTTGATAATCTGCTGTTGGTTTAGCAAACATCATTTGTAAGAAATTAGAACAATAGTCTAATGAATCTTTCGGATAGCTAACTGGCTCTCCAATTGCTTTTTTGTAAGACCAGCTTGCCAAGTTAGGCAATTTAGCCATCAAACGAACAATGTTTAAATTATCATCGCCATCTGTATAGAAAGCAGCCATCGCATTCACCAAAGATGATAAAACAATCATCGGGTGAGCATCCGCAGGGAAGCCTTCAAAAATCTTACGCATGTCTTCATTTACAAGCGAGTGTTTTTTAAGTTCTGCTTCGAATGATGCCAATTCTGCTTCAGTTGGTAACTCTCCGTAAATCAACAAATACGCAACTTCTAAGAAAGAAGCTTTATCTGCTAATTCTTCGATTGAGTAGCCTCTGTGACGAAGTATTCCTAATTCTCCATCCAAAAATGTGATAGCACTTTTTGTTGCTCCCGTATTTTTGTAACCAGAATCAATGGTGATATAACCCGTTTGGTCACGAAGTTTTGCAATATCAATTGCACTTTCTTGTTCCGTACCAGTAATCACCGGAAATTGGAACTTCTTATCACCTAACGTGAGTTCTGCAAAATCTGACATAATCTATACTTTATTTGGCTTAACCGATGTTTTTATATCTATTTATTTCGTTGATGCGAAATTAAAAGAAAAAATGAAAAGTAGTTTACTAAACGGAATCAAATGACTTTCTTTCAAAAAAAACTTTAAATTTTACAAGAAAATGCCATTTTAAGTAAAAAAACGTTCTCATCTGGTAGTTAACGAGGGCAAGATAAAACCAAGACTACGTTAGCGACCCAATGATCGGTTCATTCAACAATATTCATTTTAATTCTCTTAATTCGTAAAGAATGATGCAAGATAATGATGAAAACTGAAAGGATAATCACCTTTTTTCTAAGTATTATTATATCCTTTTTTTAGACAGTAATTTCGCCAAAAAATCCTATAAGAGTAGGATTAAGTACGTAGTTAGACTGTCCAATTAAACAGCCAACAAGTCTGGTTTAGCACGATATTTTGTGTAACTTACTTTTTAAAATCAAGGTAAAAGCTGAAATTTACAGCTTAAATAAATCATTATGGCATTATCTAATTATTTCAATACCGTAACCGAACGCTTTTTGCGTTATGTTCAGATAGATACACAGTCTAATCCGAATTCAATAAGCTCTCCTTCCAGCGAAAAACAGAAAAATCTCAGCCGTTTATTAGTCGAGGAATTAATTGCGATGGGCATTACAGATGCTCATTTAGACGACTTTGGATATGTCTATGCGACGATTCCGAGCAACTCAAGCAAATCAGTGCCTGTTATCTGCTTTTGTTCGCACGTAGATACCTCACCCGATTGTTCTGGAACAAATGTAAAACCCATTATTCACTCGAACTATCAGGGAGCAGACTTGGTTTTACCAGAAGATACCACACAGCGAATCAAACTCAGTGAGCATCCAGACCTTGCTCATCAACTTGGTAACGATATTATTACAGCAAGTGGTACAACCCTGTTGGGGGCAGACAATAAAGCAGGTGTCGCTGAAATTATGGATGCAGCCTTTTACTTGACGACACATCCAGAAATTATACATGGCGAAATTAAGATTCTCTTTACACCTGATGAAGAAATCGGAAGAGGAACAGCCAATGTTGACTTAGAAAAATTAGGAGCGAATTTTGGTTATACCATCG
>JBMLRK010000396.1:3498-19782 GCA_049241065.1 Spirosomataceae bacterium | reverse complement strand
GACGGCGAAACCTTGGGTTCACTGGAAGATGAAACGTTTTCGGCTGATGGTGTCACAATTCACATCACGGGGGTAAGTCAACACCCAGGCTTTGCCAAAGGACGCATGGAAAGTGCCTTGAAAATCGCTGCCGATTTAGTAGCAGCACTTCCGAAAGAAACACTTTCGCCAGAAACGACCGAAGGAATGGAAGGATTCATTCATCCTGTTGAAATCAGCGGGGCGGTGGAAGAAGCTACGGTTTCATTCATTATCCGAGATTTCAGCGTTGCGGGTTTACTACAACACGAAGCAACCCTTAAAGAGATACTCGACAGCGTAATGAAGAATTACCCGAACTCAAAGGCGACCTTTGAAGTACAAGAGCAGTATCGCAATATGAAAGAGGTGCTAGACCAATACCCATTTGTGACAGAATATGCCCTAGAAGCCATTCAACGCAGTGGTATCGAAGCCAAGCAAATGAGTATCAGAGGAGGAACGGACGGTTCTCGCTTATCATTTATGGGACTACCTTGTCCGAATATTTTCGCTGGAGAACATGCTTTCCATGGCAAACACGAGTGGGTGTCTGTTCAGGATATGGAAAAAGCAGTGGAAACCATTGTTAGACTTGCTCAGATTTGGGAAGAAAAAACGGCTTAGTAGCGGGACTTGGTTCTTCTTTTTCGCAAAGAATGTCTGTAAAGCAGGCAGATACACCTACACCAAAAGAAGTTATCGTAAATATATAAAGTAGCGTTTCCATGATTTTAATGAGGTTTCGTTGACGTTTATTTAAGGGTTTAGACAGTAAATAAGCACTAAGTGTTGCATGATAAAAAAGGTTTATTGGCAGAAACTGCTATTGTTGCGACTACTAGAAGGAAAATAGCGACGAAAACGCACTTGTTTTAGCGATTGCTAGAGTCGTTTCATCGTAAATTTTTGTTTTTTTTTTGCCCTCTTATGGTGAAACCCGTAATTTTGTACTTATGCAAGAGAAAATTAAAGAGATAATGCAGCAAGTTGCTGATTATCAGATTGAAAATAAGGAACAGCTTGAAGCGTTCCGTGTCGCTTATGTTGGGCGTAAGAGTGTTATCGGTGAATTATTCGATGGACTTAAAGAAGTACCCCAAGAAGACCGCCGTGCAGTTGGTCAAGAATTAAATGGGCTAAAAAATGTAGCACAGGCTAAATTTGATGAGTTCCAGACCATCATGGAAGCCGCTACGGACAAATCTGTTGCCATTGAGTTTGACTTAACCTTGCCCGTTATTCCAAATACCTTGGGTAGTGTACACCCTTTGACGGTTGTACGTGCGAGAATCATTGAGATTTTCGAGAAAATGGGCTTTAGCCTTTCTGACGGCCCCGAAATCGAATCAGATTTTTATAATTTCACTGCCCTGAATTTTGCAGAAAATCACCCTGCACGTGAAATGCAAGATACCTTCTTTATTGAGAAAAAAGGAGGCGAAGTAGCAGATGATATTTTATTACGTACGCATACCTCTAACGTACAGGTTCGTTTGATGCAAAATCAAAAGCCTCCTTTACGTGCGATTATGCCAGGACGTGTCTATAGAAACGAAGCCATTTCGGCAAGAGCTCACTGCTTGTTCCACCAAGTAGAAGGCTTGTATGTGGATAAAAATGTAGGGTTTAAAGATTTAAAGGATACCCTTTTCCACTTTGCCAAAGAAATGTTCGGACAAGATACCAAAGTACGTTATCGTCCGTCGTATTTCCCTTTCACAGAGCCATCTGCCGAAATTGACATTACCTGCTTAATCTGCAAAGGAAAAGGCTGTAATGTCTGTAAATATTCAGGATGGGTAGAAATTGCAGGTTCTGGAATGGTTGACCCGAACGTATTAGAACTTTGTGGAATCGATTCAAAAGAATATACAGGTTTTGCTTTCGGAATGGGTATCGAACGGATTACGATGTTAAAATACGGAATCAAAGACTTACGTTTATTCACCGAAAATGACGTTCGTTTCTTACGTCAATTTGATGGTGTGTAGGTTTGCATTTTAGAGCATATTACCTAAGTACCACATATTGCATTTGTCGCTTCATGGCTTTTCTGACAAATGCAGTATGTGGTACAGGCGTTTTATGGAACGTTGAAAATGAAACTTTAACACATTTTAACAGCTCGAAAGTAGCTAAGCCAATCTATTTTTGTATTTTTGGTTGAATTTTTGCGGAAAATCTCTTTAAATTCCTTCTGACCCCCAAAGGAGGAAAAGGAATCACAAAACTCCCCTTAGGGGTTGGGGGCTTTTTATTATGAACAATTTTAAAAGAATTAACGACCTAACAGGTTGGGTCGTGTTTGCAATTTCCCTCTTTGTTTTTTCAGCAACGGTTGAGAGAACAGCGTCTTTTTGGGATTGTGGTGAGTTCATTGCTTGTGCGTATAAACTACAAGTACCCCACCCTCCTGGAGCTCCCATCTTCTTACTTTTGGGTCGCTTATTTTCGTTATTAGCTGGCTCAGACAAAACTCAAGTAGCATACTGGATCAACATGATGTCGGTGGTTTCTAGTGCTTTGACTATTTTATTCATGCACTGGACAATCGTCTTGATTGGTCGTAAAATCTATAAAAAACAATTCTCTGAATTAAGCATGGGCGAAGCCATCACGCTCTTGGGTGCTGGTGTAGTTGGTTCATTGGCTTATGCTTTCACAGATACGTTCTGGTTCTCGGCAGTAGAAGCAGAGGTATATGCCATGTCTTCTTTATTTACCGCTCTAGTAGTTTGGGCAGCCTTGAAATGGGAAGTCGTTGAAGATGAAGCAGAAGCAAACCGTTGGTTGATTCTAATCGCTTATATCGTAGGGCTTTCAATTGGTATTCACTTATTGAACTTAGTGACTGTTCCTGCGTTAGCCTTGTTATATTATTTCAAAAAATACCCTAACCCAACTTACAAAGGCGGTTTTGCAGCTTTATTAGTTGGTTTGGTTATTTTAGGAATTATCAACTCAGGAATTATCCCAGGAATCCCATCTATGGCATTCCAATTCGAACTATTGTTTGTCAATACTTTCGGAATGGGTTATGGAACGGGCGTAATTGTATTCTTGATTTTATTCCTTGGAGCAATCGTTTACGGAATTTTATACTCAATCAAAAAAGAGAAAGTAACCTTAAACGTATCGTTATTGGCATTAGTATTCATCCTAATCGGTTATATGTCGTATAACGTAGCGATGATTCGTTCGACTTACAACCCTCCGATTAACGAAAACGACCCAAGTAATATCTTGAATTACTTGAAGTATTTGAAACGTGAACAGTACGGCGAACGCTCATTACTTTATGGCCCAACGTATGTGGCTCAGGTAGAAAGCGTTGACAAAGGCGCTCCTGTTTACAAAATGAAAGATGGTAAATACGAAGTATATGACCACAAACAAAAAGTAGTTTATTCGAAAGATGGACAAATGCTTTTACCTCGTGTATATAGCAATCAGCCCAACCACGTTCAGTTATATGAAGAATATCTAGGACTTGCTCCTGGCGAAAAACCAAGCTTCGGAGACAACCTTCGCTTCATGTTTACTCGTCAGATGGGACACATGTATATGCGTTATTTGTTATGGAACTTTGTAGGTCGTGAAAGCGATGTCCAAGATGCAGGAGTTATCGACTACTCATACAAAGGACAGTTACCAGAAGCCTTAGCACATAATAAGGCTCGCAATAACTACTATTATTTACCCTTGATTTTAGGATTACTTGGCTTCTTCTTACTATACCGTAAAAACGAAAAGGATTTCTTAATCACGGTATTGATGTTCTTGTTAACAGGTTTGGCGTTGGTAGTTTATTTGAACTCCCCTCCTGTTGAACCTCGTGAGCGTGACTATATCTATGTAGGTTCGTTCTATTTCTTCGGACTTTGGATTGGTTTAGGAGTAATGCAATTGGCAGAATGGTTCAATTTAGCGTTAAAAAATCTTTCGACAGCAGGTATTGCAGCAACAGTGGTTTCGGCAGTTGTGCCTGTTATCTTGATTCAACAAAACTGGGATGACCACGACCGTAATCACCGTTATCACCAAGTTGACTTTGCGAAAAACTTGTTAAACTCATGCGCTCCAAATGCAATCTTGTTTACAGGTGGAGATAACGATACATTCCCGCTTTGGTATGTACAAGAAGTAGAAGGTTTCCGTACAGACGTACGTGTATGTAACCTTTCGTTATTGGGAACTGACTGGTATATTGAGCAAATGAAACGTAAGACCTACGATTCGCAGCCATTACCAATCTCGATTCCAAAAGATAATTTATTGGAAGGCGTGAACGACCAATTGTTATTCTATGAAAACCCGAATGTAAAATCAGGTATCAACTTACAAGAATACATGAAGTTGGTAAAAGATAATAACGACGCTATCAAAGTGCCTTTACAAGATGGTTCGATGATTAATAGTGTACCTTCTGAAACAATGGTATTGCCTATCAACGTAGAAGAAGTGAAGAAAAACGGAATCGTACCAAAAGAATTCGAAGCGTTCTTAACAGATCAAATTTCTTGGAACGTAGGCAAAAATGGCTTTATGAAACCAGAGTTGATTCAATTAGACATTATCGCTCAAAACGCAGCAAATGGCTGGAAACGTCCTATTTACTTCGCTTCAACGTTGTCAGGAAGTAGCTATTTGAACATGAAAGAGTTTATGCAAATGGAAGGTTATGCGTATCGTTTGATGCCATTTAAAGTACCTGAAGCGAAAGAAGGTTTTGTAAATTCTGACTTGATGTACAAAAACATGACTACTAAAATGGCATGGCGTGATTTAGATAATCCGAACACGTATTATCACTCAGATTTCTATTTAGAAGTACCAATCGTAACTGCTCGTTTAAGCTTTATCCGTTTAGCAGACCAGTTGATTCGTGAAGGTAATAAAGCAAAAGCGAAAGCAGCTTTAGACTATAGTATGAAAGTAATGCCTGATAAAACAATCCCTTACGATCAATTATCAGCTAATTATGTTTCGTTATACTTAGCAGCAGGCGATAAGAAAACGGCCCTACAAATTGCCGAAACGATGATGACTCGTAATGACAAAGCCCTAGATTTCTACCTTGAAAATAAAAGAGGTGGTAATTCAAGAGCAATTCAAACGGCACTTTACGAAATGCAGTTGATTGTCAATAGCTTAAAAGACAATAAATTGCCAGAAGCAAACAAATACGAAGCGATGTTCGCAAAACAAATGCAACGTGCCAACTCGTAAGTAATAATTCATAAAAAAGCCTGCTCCTCGTTTTGAGGAGCAGGCTTTTTTATGTCCTAACTAAGTACAAGGAATTAGGTAGCTAAACCTATAAGGTTTTGGTTAAAAACTTGGCTATAAGGTCGTTACTAACTAAACCTTATAGGTTTCCCTCCAAATTATTTTGCACCATGACTTAAATTATACAAATAACATACTCAAAACACCTATTAACATGATGACTTTACAGGCAGTGCTCAGAAAAGCAAAATCCTTTGGTTTGTCGGCATAAATTAATTTATACGTTAAAAAAGCTACAGGAATAAGCAAGGCTAAGAAGACATACAATATTTGGGTGTCTGGCAATTGCGTTGCTAATACAAAAAGCGACACGACAAAAACCACAATCAGTCCATACATTAGCTGTTTGGTTTTAGCAATTCCCCAAATAATGGGTAAGGTTTTACAACCGTGTTTGGCATCTCCTTTTACATCCTCCATATCTTTGATAATTTCACGAATGAGCGTAATGAAAAAAGAAAAAATGGCATAAATCCAAACTTCTCGTTGATGGCCTGGATAATGAACCGCTAAGATGAGCAACGAAAAGGCAGTCATAATAGCGACCATAAAGTTCCCCCAAAATGCCATTCGTTTGAGTTTGTTTGAGTATATCCAGAGCGAAAATGTTGCTAAAAATGTTACTAAACCAACCTGTTTACTCACACAAAAGCCAAGTAAAACACCCAAAATATTAAAGCCCTGATTGATTAATAATGCCCATCTCCGTTTGATATATCGCCCTATAATTACCCGTTTGGGTTTATTCACTAAATCAATTTTTATATCGTAATAGTCATTGATGATATAACCAGCCGCCGCTATTAAAACAGTGGATAGGCTAATTAAGGCTAAATGCTTTTCGGTGATAAGCTCTCCAAAATCAATCCAACGGAACGATTTGTCATGAATTAAAAATACCCGAGTAAAATATTGAGTAAAGATGATTATCAATAAATTTGGATAACGAATCAAACGAAAAAAGCTTGATACAGCTTGAGAAACGGTAATGGTGTGAGACGCTTTCATGGGTTCAAGAGTAGGAGTCGTTTATGTTAACGCAGTGTCAAATTTATTTGTTTTAATGCCATAATGAAACAAATATTTAAAAAGATGGATATTTTTTTCAACTTTGTTTGTTGTAACTATACTTAGCAACGGCAAACACCCAAAATTAAGTATCTTACATTTTTTCAAAAAGCAGTAAACTAAGTTAATTTTTAGGCCAGAAAACAACAAAATAATCAAAACGAGCAAAGACAAACAGATGAAAATTGGAATTGTATGTTATCCGACCTATGGCGGTAGTGGCGTAGTAGCCACCGAATTAGGAAAAGCCCTCGCTAAAGTTGGTCACGAGGTTCATTTTATTACCTATAGCCAACCTTCTCGGTTAGACTTCTTCAATGAGAATATTTTCTATCATGAAGTAAGCGTTTCTAGCTATCCCCTATTTCAATATCTTCCTTATGAATCTGCTTTGGCAAGTAAAATCGTAGATGTTGTTTCGCACGAAAAGCTAGATTTGTTACATGTACATTATGCGATTCCACACGCATCGGCCGCATTTTTGGCAAAACAAATCTTGAAATCAAAAGGGATTCACGTACCCTTTATCACAACGCTTCATGGAACAGACATTACGTTAGTAGGCAAAGATCCCTCTTTTGAACCCGTTGTAACCTTCTCAATTAATGCTTCTGATGGGGTAACTGCCGTTTCAGAAAGCCTTAAAAACGATACCTATAATGAGTTTGACATAAAAAATGAGATTGCTGTCATTCCAAACTTTATTGATTTAGATCGTTTCAAGAAACTTCCTAAAGATCATTTCAAAATTGCTATTTGTCCAAACGGCGAAAAGCTATTAATGCACACGTCGAACTTCCGTAAGGTAAAACGTATTGAAGACGTAGTGAAAGTTTTTCATTTGGTAAACCAACGAATTCCGTCTAAATTATTGTTGGTAGGCGATGGCCCAGAACGTACTTCGATCGAAATGCTTTGTCGTGAACTAGGTGTACAAAACGATGTTCGCTTCTTGGGTAAACTGGATGTAATCGAAGAAGTTTTATCGTTAGCTGATTTATTTTTGTTAGTTTCTGAAAAAGAAAGCTTTGGACTAGCAGCCTTAGAAGCCATGGCTTGTGAAGTACCAATCATTTCATCTAATGCGGGGGGTATTCCAGAAGTAAATATTCATGGAGTGACAGGTTATGTAAGCGAAATTGGCGATGTAGAAGATATGGCAAACAATGCAGTACATATTTTAGAAAGCGACGAACGTTTGGCTGAATTTAAGAAAAATGCACTCAGTAGAGCAAAAGAATTTGATATTACGACCATTCTTCCGATGTATGAAAACTACTATGAAGCCGTTCGTAACAAAAGTATAGCAGGATTAGCTGCTTTGTAAGTAATTTTACCGTGCTATCTCAAAGGGATAACGAGTTTTAACTTGTCATCATAGTATCATTTATTAAAACAAGAAAAAATGTCGCCTAATATACCTAAAACTAATCAAAAAAGGGTCGTTATTGTAGGAGCTGGTTTTGGTGGGTTAAAACTTGCCCAAACCCTAAAACTCAACAACGATTTTCAGGTAGTATTGATTGATCGTAACAATTATCATCAATTTCAACCCTTATTTTATCAGGTTGCAACCGCTGGATTAGAGTCTTCGGCTATCTCCTTCCCGCTACGTTTGGCATTTCATAACTACGAAAACGTACACGTTCGAGTGGCTGAAGTGAGCAAAATTGTAAGCGAAAGTAATTATATCGAAACGAGTTTAGGAATCATCGAATACGACTATTTGGTGTTAGGAATTGGGGCAGATACCAATTTTTTTGGACAAAAAAATATTCAAGCGAAAGCACTACCCATGAAATCGGTTTCAGAGGCCATTGCGTTGAGAAACCGTTTATTGGAAAACTTTGAAAAGGCATTAGTTGCCGACTCTATCAAGGAACAACAAGCCTTGTTAAGTGTAGTCGTAGTAGGTGGAGGCCCTACAGGCGTGGAAGTTTCGGGTACTTTGGCAGAAATGAAGCGAATGGTGTTACCCAAAGACTATCCCGAACTGGATTTTGACCTCATGCAGGTATATATCGTTGAGTCTGGGGCAGAATTATTAGGGCCAATGTCCACCAATGCTCAACTAAAATCGAAGGAATATTTAGAACAATTAGGGGTTCAAGTACTCCTAAACACCCGTGTAACTGATTTTGATGGTAACTTTGTGAGTTTATCAAATGGCACAAAAATCGAGGTGGATAACCTTGTTTGGGCTGCTGGGGTAAAAGCCAATTTCATCGAAGGACTACAAACAGAAGTACTCGGAAGAGCAGGAAGACTAAAAGTAAATCGACAAAACCTCGTAGAAGGCTATTCGAATATTTTTGCCATTGGCGATGTAGCCTTAATGTGTGAAGATGCTTATCCGAATGGACACCCTCAATTGGCACAAGCAGCCATTCAGCAAGGGCGATTATTGGCCGAAAACCTTCGCAATATGCTCAGAGGAAACCCAGTCAAGGACTTTACCTATAACGACTTGGGGTCAATGGCTACAGTTGGACGAAACCTAGCTGTGGTGGATTTACCTTTCTGGCATTTTCAGGGATTTTTTGCTTGGCTTACGTGGATGTTTGTTCACTTAATGTCGATTGTAGGCGTAAAAAATAGGCTTTTAATTTTCATTAACTGGGTCTGGAATTACGTCACTTACGACCAATCCTTACGATTGATTATTAAGCCTAAAAAGAACGTCGAAGAACCTCATGTAGAAACAAAAATATAACTAATGCCTTATGTTCTTGTGACAAAAATCATAGTATTATTCTAATAAGCATTTCTGTTTTTTTGTATCTTTGCTGTTTAAACACAACAAAATATACACTTATCAAGTTATTTTATTTTAATAGTACAATTTATCATTGAATCTATTTTGCTGTTTATACCGCCAACCATCGGTAACCAACCAATAGCAATTTTATCAGACAGATAATAATATGGAAGCTACAAAACAAAAAATGAGACCCAAAAACAACGGTACTAAACAGTTGTTTGAAAACCCGATTTTGGAGAAATTATCTCGTACCCACATTGCCATTCCTGTATCGCTTTTCTTTATTACAGGAGCAATATTGGGATGGTATGCCTTCACACATACAGCGATGTCGAATGGCAGCATTGCTGGATTATTCTTAGGTGGAGCGATTACCTTTACCTTCATTGAGTACTGGGTGCATCGCAGTGTTTATCACATTGAACCTACTACTGAAGCAAGAGCAAAATTCCAATACGTCGCTCATGGTGTCCACCACGAGTACCCAAAAGATAAAACTCGTTTGGCAATGCCTCCGCTATTGGCAGTCATTGTTGCATCTAGTCTTTTTACCGTTATGTTCTTCCTGCTAGGCGAAGCAGCGTATGCTTTTTTCCCTGGGTTCATTTGGGGGTATGCTAGTTATTTATTGGTGCATTATGCCGTACATGCGTATGCTCCACCCAAAAACTTCTTGAAACAATTGTGGGTTAATCATGCGGTTCACCACTATAAAGACGGGAATGCAGTATTTGGCGTTTCTTCTCCTTTGTGGGACTATGTATTTGGCACGATGGCAACCATGGACAAATCGAAGGTATCTGAAAACCTATAAGACGAGTAACGAAATCATATCAGAAGCGATAAGCAATCCATTAGGATTCACTTATCGCTTCTTTTTTTTGAATAATATCCAATAATTCTTTCATGTTTTTCTTCAAAATCGGATGTTCTATTTCGGGAGCAATCTCAACCATCGGAATCAACACAAAGGTTCGGTCTTGCATCAATGGATGCGGTACTTCTAACTGGGGATATTGAATATGCTGATTCTCCCAAAGGATAATATCAATATCCAACAACCTTGCTCCCCACTTCTCTTTTCGCTCCCTACCTAACTGATGTTCAATTTCTTGTATCAACAAAAGCACTTCCAAAGGCAATAGACTCGTTGATACTTGTAAAGCAAGATTCAAGAAGTCTGGCTGGTCTGTTTTTCCCCAAGCAGCCGTTTCGATAAAGGAAGAAACTCGGACGACTTCGCCAACTCGTTGCCCTATGAGTTCAATCGCTTTCTGAAGGTTGGCTTCTCGATTCCCTAAGTTTGCCCCAAGAGATAAATAAATTTGTTGGAGTTTTGACACTTGCATTGTATTTTTAATAATAGTATTCGGTTTCAACATGGTTCTAGCCTACAAACCTAAGGAAATTTGGCTAGACTTATTCAGAAGCGTTTAAAATTTGAAGGCACCGCACTTCTCAACAACAACCTATTAATATCAAGGGCTGCATGAAGAACAGAACAATAACGAAAGGAATGCTACTTATCTCCGAGCCGTTTTTGGGTGACCCCAACTTCGAGCGAAGTGTAGTTTTGATGTGCGAACATGAAGCGGGTTACGGTTCATTCGGACTCGTGTTAAATCAAACTTCTGAATTAAAGTTAGACGATGTCTTGGACGACAATATCTATCCTGATATTCCACTTTTTATTGGTGGCCCCGTACAACATAATACCTTGCACTATTTTCACCGCAGACCTGACCTGATTGATGGAGGAGTTGAATTAATGGATGGACTAACATGGGGTGGTGATTTTGAACAAATTAAACGATTATTGAATAGCAGTGTACTTAGCCCAAATGATATTCGTTGTTTTATTGGATATTCAGGTTGGGACGAAGGACAACTCAATGATGAACTACGACAAGATTCATGGATGGTATCAAAAACATCGTCTGATTTTGTTTTTAATACCCCCGTTGACCAATTTTGGAGATCTATCCTAAAAACAATGGGTGGCGATTTTAAAGTCATAGCCAATTATCCAACTGATCCAAGACTGAATTAATAAATGTTGAATGTTGGATTTTGAATTTTGAATTTTGGATGAAGCTGGATATAGAGCTACTAATTCAGAATCGTCCGTACAGTGCTAATGTTAAATTAAATGTTGAATTTTGGATGAAGTTGGGTATGTAGCTACTAATTCAGAATTGCTCGTAAAGTGTTAATTCAAAATCCAACATTCAAAATCCAACATCTAAAATCATGTTTGAAGAAATAGAAAATAGCTTTCAGGACGACCCTAGTGTACCTGAAATTACCATTATCCAGTCGCAACCTACTGAAAATATGTTGTTGATGATTGGTAGTTTGGGGTCGTTACTCTACGTTATCTTCTTTTTTGTTCGGGCAGAATGGGCTACAGGCTTTCTATTCTTGGGTCTATCGACTTTTCTGGCTATTAAATATTTCCAATACCTCCGCCCCAAACCTGCCCTTATCTTGAGCAATAAAGGCATTCAGGTAATTGGTCAACCCTTCGTTTCTTGGGCAGCCGTGCATGGATTAACCATCCGTTCGGAAGTAAAAAAGGATGAATATGTCGAAAAACTTATCTTTGTGAATAACGGACGCATTCAAGAAATCCCCTTAAAATCATTAGCAACCAATTCATGGAAACTTGATAAATTAGTAAATTTGTATCAAGAACGCTGTCGGTATGGACTTTCAATCCTAGAGAACAGCCATGTTACACCTCCTCAAAACAGTTCAGAGCCAGATGATGGCCTAGCTTATGCTGAAATCGTATGAAACCGTTAATTCTACACATCTTTCTATTCATTACTAGCATCACAACACTGGTTGCTCAAAGTACCAGTACCGAATATCTAATGCTGGCACACAAAGGCTACCCGTCTAAAGTGGGTTTTCCTGTGGGTGGAAAAATCAAATTTAAATGGCATAGAGACGGCTTAATTCACCACGAAACCATTGTAGCTCTTTCTGATACTTCTTTTTCTTTCCTAGAAAATGGTAACGAAATAAAGACGACGGTGCTATTCAACGAAGTAGCTCGAATTTATTACCCTACACGCTATATTCCAGTGTTGAGTAGCTCTGGAAAAATCCTTACAGGCGGTGTCATGTTCAACGTAATTGATGCACTGAATCAATTAACCACCAGTAGCCCCGTAATTATTAATTCTACCTACGCTACTATTACCGCTATCCTCATTCCCTTCCATATTCTTAGTTATCGACTCTGTCACCCCTCCTATCGGGTCAGCAGAAAGCATTTGTTAAAGTTGGTAAAAGTGAACAAAACCGTAAAATCTATATGAAAGCTTCTAAGGATGGATTATTTTTGTAAAACTGTCCACTATCCTCGACAGAATCGAACAAAGAAACAAGCAATCCAATACATTGAAAAAGCTATTATTACATAAAGTTGAACAATCGTTCCAAACGGAAATCGCTCTTCCTTCTTCTAAATCAGAGTCTAATCGTGCCTTAATTATCAACGCATTAGCGAAAGGGACAGATAATTTATCGAACCTTGCCGAAGCTCGTGATACACAAACGATGATGCGTTTGTTAGCTTCTGACGATGCCATTGCGGATGTAATTGACGCAGGTACAACGATGCGTTTCTTGACTGCTTACTTTGCCGTGACAGGTCAACAAAAAACCATGACAGGTACTCCACGTATGTGCGACCGCCCTATCGGGATTTTGGTAGATGCCTTACGTGCGTTAGGTGCAGACATCGAATATGTGAAAAACGAAGGCTATCCTCCGCTTAATTTGAAAGGATTTAATTTTGCTGGAAACAACAAAATCCAAATCAGAGGCGACGTAAGTTCTCAATATATTTCGGCTTTATTGATGGTTGCTCCCTTGCTTCCAGAAGGTTTAGTATTAGAAATTACAGGTGAGTTGGGTTCTAAACCGTATATCGAAATGACCCTAAAACAAATGGAAGCATTTGGCGTATCGGTAGATGCGAATTGGGACACGCTTACGATTTCGGTAACACCACAACAATACACAGCCATTCCGTATGCTATTGAATCGGACTGGTCAGGAGCTAGTTACTGGTTCTCGGTAGTAGCTTTGTCTGAAAACGAAGATGCCGAATTAGAATTATTGGGCTTAAAAGAAAACTCGCTTCAAGGAGATTCAGTCGTAACGGACATCATGAGTCACTTAGGCGTAAAATCGGAATATACAGGACGTGGATTTAAGCTAACGAAAATTCCAGCAGCGGCTTCGCTTGAGTGGGATTTCACCAACTGTCCAGACCTTGCTCAAACGATTTGTGTAGTAGCAACAGCCAAAAACATTCCGTTGACCTTAACAGGAATTGAGTCCTTGAAAGTAAAAGAAACCGACCGTGTAGTTGCTTTACAAAACGAATTAATCAAATTTGGCGGTAAATTAGAAGAAATCGAAACAAATCATAAGTACTTGTTATCGAGTAACTTCTCGTTAAATACGCCACAAATTCATACATACGATGACCACCGCATGGCGATGGCATTTGCTCCTTTGGCGTTAATCGGCGACGTAATTATTGAAGAACCAGACGTTGTAGTAAAATCATATCCAAGTTTCTGGAAACATCTTGGAGCAATCGTGAGCATGGAAGAAATCTAATTTCTTTCTTTTTTGTGAGTCAATAGAACTAGGCTATTTCAAGATAAACTTCTTATTTTGAAATAGCCTAGTTTGTTTAAGCTATTTTAGCACGAAAACGGTTATTTTATTTTTTAAATTATCTTTGTGTAAAACAAGGAATTATATTGATTAACGAACGAAGAAATGATCAAGTCGATTAAGATAAAAAACTTTATGGCTCATTCCTCTTTGAGTCTGGAAGACATTCCACCTATTAATATCATCATTGGAAAAAATGATACTGGAAAAACAGGAATCCTAAAACTCTTATACAGCACCGTAAAATCCCTAGAAATTTATAGCTTAAAGAAAAAACATGGGGACGTATCTTTCAAAAGAGAACTAGCAGAAAAGCTCATTGATGTTTTTATGCCTCGCAAACAATTGGGAGATTTAGTACAAAAAGGGAGCGATGATAAATTGGACGTAACGATAAGTATCACCGACCAAAACAACTATAATCAAGATATTTCATTTGCTTTTGGTAGCAGAACGGAATCTACTATTACCACCTGTTTAGAACCCAGCAATGCTATTCCTGATGGTACTATCAATGCCTTATTTGTTCCTGCAAAAGAGGTACTAACTGCATTTAACGACATTAGTAGCATTAGAGAATTACACTATGGCAAAGGGTTTGATGACACCTATTTTGATTTAATAAAAGCACTGCGTTTAGAAACTACAAAAGGACGAGTAGCCACCGAATTAAGTACCGTAAACAAAGTCTTGGAAGATTTATTTGAAGGAAAAATAGAACAAACAGGACAACAAGAACAACCTTTTATTTTCAAAAAAGGGAATCAACAATTTTCGATGCAACAAACCGCAGAAGGCATCAAAAAAATTGGCATTTTAACTACTTTGATAAACAATAGACAATTAGGTAAAGGCACGGTGCTATTTATGGACGAACCCGAAACAGCCTTACATCCAGATGCCATTAGAAAAATGGTTGAAATGCTTGTTGCCATGAGCAAGGCAGGAGTTCAGATTTTTATTGCCTCTCATAGCTATTTCATTATTAAACAAATGGCTCTATGTGCCAAAAGAGATAAATTAGCCATTAAATGTTGGAACTTAGAAAAGGAGATTGGCAAACCTTTAACCAACTCATTCCACGATTTAATAGACGGTATTCTTCCTGATAACTCCATTATCAACGAGTCTTTAGCAATGTACAACGACGATATAAAAATAACGCTAGGACTATGAGTAAAATAATCGAAGAAAATGGCGTAAGCGTTCGATTCCCCGATGATAATTATATGCAATTTGGGCAGTGCAGTGCTTATAAAAAAATAAATTCACAAGGAGCAAAAGAGATGGATGTTTGTTGGTTTGACACTTCTGTTAATACCTTATGGCTTGTCGAATTTAAAGCATTTTACAGTTCCGACAACCCTCATTATTTTCAACGAGATTTAAGTGACTCAAATGAAGTAGCAGACTGGCTAACAAAATTAACAGAAAAGTCAATCCATACGGTTGCCATGTCGTTAACAAACAGAAGTTTGACCCAATCTTGTTTACCTACAATTCCAGATAATAACACCACCATCAATGTTATTCATTTAGTAAAAGTAATTCCAGGGCAAGATACCTACTTAGATCCACTACAAGATAAACTAAGGCTTAGATTAAAACCTTATAAAGCCATCTTTAATATTTCAGCAATCAGCATCATCAGTTATGATTTTGCTGTTAAAAATCAACTGTTAAGCTGGATTGTATAAAATCCACCCATCAAACAATTTTGCCATGACCTATAAAATGCTTGTCTTGGATATGGACGATACCCTCCTGACCGACGACCACCAAATTTCTCCCAAAAATAAAGCCATGATTCGTAAAGCTCAAGAAATGGGCGTTTATGTTGTTTTGGCTTCGGGAAGACCCACTCCTGCCATGACGAGCTATGCTAAGGACTTAGCTTTAGACGAATTTGGCTCGTATATTTTGTCGTACAATGGAGCAGTTATTACCGACATGAAAAACGATCAAATTCTGTTTGAGCAGAGCATCAGCAAAGAGCATATTCACGAACTATACGATTTTAGTGTGGCTCACCAAGTGCATATCATCACCTATTTAGACGGTGCGATTATTGCAGAAACGGAGTCAGAATATATTGATTTAGAAGAGCAAATTACCAAAATGCCTTTGCGTAAAGTAACGAGTTTCAAAGAAGCGGTAAACACTTCTTCTATTAAGTGCATCATGTTGGCAGAGCCTAGCTATTTGAAAGAAGTGGAAGCCAAACTCAAAGCCCAAATCGACCATAAAAGCATTACGACTTCTAAGCCTTTTTTCTTAGAAATTATGCAACAGGGCATCGACAAAGCAGCTAGTTTAGACCGTCTTGCCAAACAATTGGGCATTGATGCCAGCGAAATCATTGCGGTAGGAAATGCAGGAAATGACCTTTCGATGATTGAATATGCAGGACTAGGCGTTTGGGTCGATAACGTAACCCCAGAACT
>JBMLRK010000396.1:0-3398 GCA_049241065.1 Spirosomataceae bacterium | reverse complement strand
CAACGCACAACCATGAAACAGACATTCTCATTACTTTTCCTTTTATTCGGTTTAACTTCTTTTGCACAGACGAGTGACCAAGAGAAGATTTTTGAAAATGCTACAATGTTTCTTTCAAAAGGAGACGTGGGACTTGAAATAAAAAATTACGATACCTACGTTTTTGCCGATACGCTCTTGGTCAGAAGTGCCGCCAGTTTAAAAGCCGCTACGCAAGACACGCTTTCTGTGGGCGATAATATCAAAATTATCGAAGCAGGTCAGCCATTCAAAATCGGGAACCGTACTTATCCGTGGTTCAAAATTTCTTATACTACTACCTCAGGAAAAGTAAAGGTGGGCTATGCTTGGGGAGGTTTACTTTCGTGGAAAGCCTTGAGAACGGGAAATACGAAGTTTGTTTATAGTGTTACCAAAATACAGTTAAAGGGCAAACCCAGCGAATTTGTTAGCGAAACCCATACGATAGACATCAAGGCGGTAGAAAACAGAAAAGCCATTGCCAAAGCGTCTATGACTGTAGAAGGAGGACAAGATATGCTTTATGCCAACGCTTTGATATTTTCAAATAGAGGTTTATCCAATGCTAAAAACGTTATTTTGATTGGCTATTCGGGCGGTGCTTGTGGTGTACCTACCTATTATTTTTATCAGGTCTGGAACGGTAAAAACTTTGTTCAAGCTCCTAAAGCCGAAAGCATTGCCGATGCAGGAGCATTTTATGAAGACTATAGCCTAGTTTTCCCCAATGAAAAAGGTGGCTTGAAAGACAAGGTTATTCAGAAATACGAATTTGAAGAAACCATCGACGAAGCTAAAAATAAATACAACCGCAAAAAATCTCAAAAGGTTTATTCGTGGACGGGTAGCGGGTTTGTGAAGTAAAAATCGGAAGAAAGTAATTGATTTACACGGAAGGCGAAAATAGTATTAGGCGAAAATAACCGCTGTCAGGGTTAAGCCCGAAACCCTGACAGCGGTCAGAGACCCTGTCAGCGGTTGAGCCTTTTCCCTTTTATACGTTACGATGTTTTAGTTCACTCGAATGTATTTTATTTTAGCAGTTTGTATCGAGAACGTTCTTGTTTCTACCAGCGTATCCTTAACAGGAAGCGAAAAGGTTATATTCGCACTAACTCCCAAACTATAAGCACAAGCAGGATTAATTTGAACACGTACTTGAGGTTCTACGCTGTATATTTGTCCATTTAATTCAAAATTCCCTCTACTTCCACAATCTATAAATCCTTCCGAATCAAGCTGTTGACCATCATCAAGAATTTCCAAATTAAAGTTTCTAGTACTCATTGAAGAAATCCAAACTCCCTTATCATCCGTTTTAAGCACTTGCTTCCATTTACCCACAAACACGGTAGTTTGATTTGATTCATGGAATTTAGTAGTGTCCAGAAGTTGATGAAATGTTTCATCTTTACAAGCGATGAGAGTCAGAAAGCATAGCCCTACTGCAACAAATTTTTTCATACGTTCCTATTTATTTTAAAGGTTTATGAAGAGATACAAAAAACCATTAAAAAGTTGGAACGTAGTTGATATTCTTTACGCCCCCACCATCAAATTACAACCACGTACATCCGAGTTATCAAAACGACCTAGTACGCTAAATTGCTGTGAGTTGGGAATAAAAGTACCTAAATCTTTTGTTTCAATAAAAGCACAAGAGTCGATATTGGCAAGGTCGATAACATTGATACCTCCTGAGCGTCCGCCTGTGGGTACAAGGCTAAAAGGGTCATTCACATCTCGCAATAAAATCTTCATGGAAGGCGGTAAATCAAAAACGCCTTCGCCATACGAATATCCTTGCGATAACAGTTCGGTCATTCCATATTCCGAATGAATGGCATTTACGTGAAAGGCCTCCGTCAAAATTGCATGGACTTCTTCTCGCAATAACTCTTTTCTACGTCCTTTCATTCCGCCCGTTTCCATCACAATCAGCTTATCACTGTTTGTTAAGAACGATAAATCATAACCCAGTTCGGCAAAATCAAGCAAACCAAAAGTAACTCCCATTAAAAGCACTTTTTTGATAGCAGGATTTGCCACAGCGTCCCGAAGAGCGGTAATTAATTCTTCGTAATTATGCAGGTAAAAACCCGATTGTTCAGCACCACTTTGACGAATAAAATGCTCAACCATATAGACTAAGGACGAATTACTTCTTTCCAAATACGAAGGCAATAATGCCAGCACTTGAAAATCGTGTAGTTTACCATAAAAGCGTTCAAAAATCTGTTCGGCTATCTGCAAATAAAAAGCAGGATCAGCCACCAAATGACGACTCGTTGTCTGTCCTGTAGTACCGCTACTTTCAAAAATGGTTTCAGCAACGACCTGCCCGCTCAGGACTTCTTGGGTTTTGAAAAACTCAATAGGCAAAAACGGAATCTCTTCAATACGGCTAATCGACTGAATATCACGCTTTAAATGTGTCAAATATGCTTGATAGACAGGGTTGTTTTGAGCTTGATAATGAAAGATTTCTAAGGCCAGTGCGTCGAAGGTTTCGGGCGTGACGTGTAGTACTTTATTTTTAAGGAATGCTGACGAAATCATTGGAGAATATTTTTTGTACAAAATTACACCAAATCATTAACTTTACAGAAGAATGAAATGCGATGAAGAGAAATAAAGCCTAATACAACAAGGATATACGACTTGTCGTTATGCTGTTGATACAGCTCGCTACAAATAAACGATACAAGAAATGAAAAATATTACTTTATACCTTTTCGGAATGCTTTTGATGTCTTCATGTTTGACAGAACCAAACTTCAGCAATGTACCCGAAATTTCGAATAATAACCTAAGAATTATCACGACTCAAACCCCTGACGCACTAGGTAATATCACCCTCAGAGACTCAGTTATATTGAGTATCAATTTCCAAGATGGCGATGGAGATTTAGGCGTAACAGAAAAAGAGTTTGCAGGAACAACCGTGACAAGTCCTAGTCTAAAAGGCGTGAAAATATATGACCTAAAGTTATACGTCCAGAAAAATGGAACATTCAAAGAATCGTCTCCTTCTATCCCACTATCGGGTTCGGGTTACATACCTTTTCGCTTTAAGACCAGCACCAAATCGGGGCCAATCGAAGGGGTAATTGATTATTCCATGACCTTCAACTACAAAAACTTCAGCTACATCCCTCTACTAACGGGTAAAAAAGACACCATCCGTTTTGATGTATGGATTAAAGATAGAGCATTGAACACCAGCAACGTAGTTCAAACCCCTCCGATTATTTTGTTTAATAAATAGGCACGAAGGCAATGAGGCAACGAGGCACGAAGGCAACGAGGTACAAAAGGCAACAAGTACAATAGCCCTGAAGGGGCGACACACATCAGGATAGGGTGAAGCCCTATCA
>JBMLRK010000395.1:0-25412 GCA_049241065.1 Spirosomataceae bacterium | reverse complement strand
TTTTCGAAATTAAGTTAAATTCTTTGGTTTGCAAAAAAAGTAATACTATTAAAGAGCTAAAATTGGCATATTTTTTAGAAAAAAAAGCTAGTTGATAGGTATAAATTACACTAATTATAGACTTTTATTCTAGTTGGATTACTTTATAGCCTTTTTAATGCCGACCTATTAGTTTTTTTTTCTTTCTGAAGAATAATTTTTGGAACAAGAGTATTACTTTACCTGATTTTATTTTTTTAAGTAAAATTTTCTTTTTTTTAAAGTTACGTCTTGTTTTTTTAATTTAAATTTTATTTGGTTAATCTTTTGATTATCAGTGATTTATAGTAGTATGTATTAATATATATTAATTTATGTTTTTTGTAGGATTATCAAAAGATAATTTGGTGAAAAGTGGTAGTTATTTTCGCTAGTTTGATATAGCCATTTTTAACGATTAGCGATAAATATGGTATGTTTTTTGTCCGAAGTTCAGCAAGTGTTCTTTCGCTAGTTGTATTTATAATTTTAATATACTCTAAAAGTATAAGCTAGGATATACTAGCTATTATCTTACGATTTATCGTTAATTGTTCTAGTATTTTCTCGTATTACCCCTCCCATTTGAACCATAATAGTGAGTTGATATTCCTAACTCATAACCCAAGATGACTTAGTTGATAGGCTTTATGGCTAGTAAGATGGCTATCTATGTGTGTATTCGCCCATGTTATCCACCTGATTTTTTTAATGTGATTCACTTATAAAATATATAACAATATGAAACAATGTAAACTTTTAACCTTTCTAATCTTCAACATGCTATTGATGGTAGGAAATTTATTTGCTCGAACATCCCCTTCAGGGCAGGTAAGTTTTGTTACACCAACAGCGTTGTCTAGTTGTAATAAGGACACCATTTGTATTAATGTCACGAATCTTAAAGGAGGGAAAAATGTCAGTTATACTGGTAATGTAAGCCTTCAGGTAAACGTGCCAGGCGGAACTGCAATTCAATACTTGAGTAATTCGGTTTCTTCATTACCCACAGGAGCTACTTTTGTGAGCTATACGGGCAAACAATTGACCATGAGTGTTCCTTTACCAGCCTTAGGAGCTACTACGAAGGTCTGTTTTGTCGTTACTTCCGACTGTAGTATTGCTACACTTAGTCCTTTGCCTTATTTTACAGGTACTGTGACTTACCCGAGTGGTTACCCAATTGTATCAGAGTCGATAACATCCGCTGCCATGAATGTTGGTATGCCTACGCTCACAGTCGCAGGTGTGAGCCTTAATAAGACCGCTGTGTTGGGGGCAAGTAATACAAGTGCAATTTCCATTAATAACTCAGGTTATGGGAAAATAGATAACATAAAAGTTACTATTACTAGACCGTCATCTTTTGTACTGGATTCCATTTTAGTGAAAAATTCGGGTAATACACTCGTTTACCAACAACTTACCCCAACTACTACAACGGTTGTCGGAGCGAACACTGTGCGAGAATATACACTTTCTGGTGTTGCTCTAAGTCCTGATAATGCTTTAATTTCTGGAGAGACTATTCGTATTTATGATAGCTATAGCATGCCGACAGGATGTGCAACCTATAACTCACAATATCAAGTTGAATACCTTTGTGCAGGAGGGAATACCGTTTGTGATAAACCGATAACCATTACAGATAGAACTATTTTGGGAGGAGGAACGCCTATTTTGACCTCTACATTAGTGTCAGCGGAGTATCCAGATGGTTGCCCGAACAAGTCGATTAGTTATACTGTTACGAATACGGGAGTAGGCAACGCTGCTCCTATAGGGAATGCTTATGATATAAATCTGACGGTTGCATTCGGAAATGGGATTTTGAGAATGAGCAATGTCAAATTAAATGGTGTTGTTGTTCCTGCTGCGAATATATCTCCTACGAATGCTGCTAAATTTTTTACAATTACCTTGAAAGATTTGATGACTGTTGACCCTGATGGCCCAGGAGGAATTTCAGATTTAGATGGAGATGGGTTTTATGATGATATGTTAGTGGGAGCTAGTACAACTGTTTCTTTTAATTATAGTATCCCTTGTGATTTAGCTTGTGGGGCTAATCTAAATTATCAGTTATCATCAAACGTTTCTTTTACGGATTATTGCCGAGTATTGACTGGAACGACTAATACCTCTTTGGTGAATTTTGGTTTTCAACAAGTACAAGCGATTAGCCAGAATACAGCGGTCAATTATGGGACTTTTACATCATCAACTCCACCAGCCACTCGGACTGTCAATTTTGGATTCCAGTATCAAGCCGTAAATATGAACTTAGCAACAGCGACCGCTAAGTTGAGAATTACTTACAGCAAGAATATGGAAGTAACAGCAAGTTCGATAAAATTGAATGGACTAGCACTCACGAACACGCCTGTTATGGAAGGTGTTGGTGCAACCTTTGGTGGGGTTGCGGGTGGTGCAGACACTGATTCTGCTTGGGTCGTAACACTAACCCCTGCTGAGGTAGCGTTACTGACAGATGGCACTCCCGACGTGTTGACATACGATCAAACAAGATACTCTTGTGCTGCTTCTCGTCAAAATACGCTTATCTCCGATTATTGGCAAATCTTGTTTCAGACAAGTGCTGGGCTATGTTCGGATAATTCTACTCCTTGTAATTTTGATTTAGCCTGTAGAAAAGCCTATGTATATACTTTCAACGAAGGATGTGGAACGATGCCATGTTACATAGTCGATGGAAGTATCAGTCGTATAGAACCTTTGGGTTATACAAACATCAACTTAACAACGCCTATTAATCCCGCAGACACCGTACGTTCTTATACAGGTGACATCGTTCAGGTTACGGGTACAGCCTTTATAAATGGATCTGTAAATCAAGAACCGATAGGATACTGGGCAAATCAGCCAACGACAACAACGGGACTGTCTGGTCAATATGTCAACGATTTGAGACATACGATGTTTTTATCTTATACAAAACCCAAAACTTGGAATAAAAATACTAGTATTTGGAAGTTTATATCAGGTAGTGGTAATGGTGGAGCAACGGCAGGAAGCGTTACAGGAGGAAGTAAAGTAATTGTTTATAGGAGAACACCTGTTTCTGGTAGTCCTAATTCAAAAGGCACTATAGGAGCGGTGCTATTTGAAGCTCCAATTTTGATTACAGACTTTTTTGATATAAGAGATGCCTCTAATCAAACAGATTATGCAAACTTTTCTCAAACGATTGTACCTACTAATGCCAATTATTGTGGAACCGTAATAAGTGCAGCGTTTGATATTTGTCCAATTATTGGGACTCGTTGGAGGAGTAATACCAATATATCACAAAATAGATATGTTTCTTCGGATAGTACAAAAGCTACTGACACTTATGCAATCTCCTTAGCCAAAGCGTTACAGAGAGCAGGTTTTGTTGGCCAAGCAGGCGACCCAACACTCTACTTTGAAGTTAAAACGCAGTGGCAGATGGATGACACATTCCCTTGGGATAATTCTAGTTCTTGGAGTGTACGTAGCTGGACTCAACATACAGGTAACGGGATGAATGTTGTTGGAGGTACTGCAACGGGACCGTGTGGGGTTGCCGCAAATAGTCATCTAACGGTTGATAAAGAATTGACGGTTGCAAATCCAAAGGCTATGTATTCATCTGATTGTGGATTGACAGTTTGTAATGTGTTGAATTTTAGTTCCCCCCAAGGGGATTATTTCAGAGCAGGAGAGGTGCGTGTTCCTTACAAACTAGATTCAGTTGTGGTGGATATGCCAACAGAGTATAGTATTGTTAGTGGTAGCATTGTAAACAAAGTGTGGCAGTCATGTTCGGAACAAACAATTAATACAATCGTTCCGTCTGCGACAACAGGTCATATCCGTTTTACGAACTCTGCTGGAGGGGATTTTCCAAGAGCTGATGATTGTTCTGGTAATCAGAATGTGTATCAATTATGTTATACGGTTTCTAAAACAGGAACGGCTGCTCCTAATCGATACAAAGTACCTGTGAAATACTATACTCGTGATGAGTTTAATAACATCACGATTTTTAAAGATACCATTACTATCTCGGAGGCATCACCAGATTTGACCGTAACACCACTTACATCGGTGTTAAATAATAGCGATGGAGGTTCTTGTCAGCCTGCATTCTTTGACTTTAGAATACAGAACAATACCTTGTTTGATGCTCCAAATGTCTATTTTGCAGCGGAAAGTAGTGCTGGAACTACCATGCTAAAAATCACGGATCATCCAGATAGTACCTACTTCGACCCGATAGCAACAACGGATGTTTCTTCTTACGGAACAAATAACTTGTACGCTAAAATTGGCCGTGTAGGAGCTGGGGATATTCGTATCGTACGAGTATATGCTAGTACCACTATTTGTGCAGATAATTTTAAGGTTTATACTGATTTTGGATGTACCTATCCTGCCAGTTCTCAGCCGCTACTTAGCTCAACTACGCTCGACCAAGCTACGGTTAGCTATGAAGCAATGGCTCCAAAATTCTTGACAAGTGTAACGTCTTCTTCTTTGGATATAACGGAGTTGTGTACCAATAAGACGGTCGAATTAGAAGTCAAGAATGTTAATTTGCCGAATTTATATAAAGTCTTAGTGGCAGTTAAATTACCCGCTTCGGTTCGTTATGTAGCTAGTTCTGGACAAATCAAATATACCGTAGGTTCTGGTACTTATACCAATATTGTAAATATCACGAGTGTAAGTAACGACTCAGTTCGATTTGACCTTTCAGGAAATAGTCCATTCACGACAGCCTGTGGTTTAACAGGTTCGGATACAACTAGTCGTAGTAGTTTACGAATTAAATTTGACATTAGCTTTGCCGCTTGTCCTGCTACGGTTTCAGAACAGATTAAGTTTTATACCCAAGCAGAAAACTATTGTGGAACAAAAGTGATTTCACAAAACGTATTGCCAATCAATTACATTGGTACATCAGGGACTCAAAATAACTATCAGTTGAATGGAGCTACCTCATCGTTGTTAGTTTGTGCTGCTAAGAATCAAAGTCAGACGATTACAGATAATATTTACATTAAAAACATTGGTGGTTATGGGGTATTATCGGGCGCATCATCAGGTGCAGACTCGGTAACGTTAACCGTTCCTTTTGATGTGAATAAATTGGTGCTATCTAATTTTACGGTTGGTTCTCCATTTAGTTCGCCAAGCTTTGGAACGGATGTTTCTGGAAGTCTTACAATTCGTGTATTGATTCCTGCGGGGCTTGCTGTGGGAGATTCGTTAGCATTACCATTGACTTATACTTTAGAGGCTAAAATTGATAAATTATGTCAAGCAGATGCTTCACCGTTAATTTGTTACTTTGGAGAATTTTCAACGCCTTTATTACTCCAATGTTCAAGCACCAGTTTGAATTGTAATGGACTTGCCAAAACGCTAAGAGGAGCTTCTTACACGTTTAGAAGTTTTGATTGTTGTTATGGTTCGATTGGCGATTATACTTGGTTTGATTCGGACAAAAATGGCGTTCAAGGTTCGCCTTCAGTTGAGATTCCGATGGCAAATGTCAAAGTATATCTTTACGATACCAATAATACGTTGTTAGACTCAGCTTCAACGAATAGCAGCGGTTTATACTTGTTTGATAGTTTGTTAGCAGGTAATTACGTTGTTCGTTTTGCAGCTCCATCAGGATATAAACTTACGATTGCTCAAATGGGTACTGCGACGAATCTTGATAGCGATGCGAATATCACAACAGGAAAGACAGCTACTATTACGATTGATACAAGTTATGCAACGGGGGATAGCAGAAGAGATAATAGAGATGTTGATGCAGGCTTTATTGTCTATTGCGGATTACCTAATTGTCTCTCAATAAGTGTGAAAAAGAATTAGGTGAGTAATAATGCAAGATTGTGAATTAGTAGTGTACGAAGGATTGAGAAACGTTTGGGAAATTTAAATTTCGAGATCTAGACCTAGGGCTTCCCCCTAGGCTTAGTTATATTGCCCTTTCAGGGCTAAAATGTACTGTCTTAGCCCTGAAAGGGCGATATATCTAAGCGATGGGTGTTAGCCCATCGTCAAAAAAGGATTTTACAATATTTGTCAGATAATGCTATTTTTCAATCCTTCGTACACTACGAGTTCTTTGTAACAAATATCAAATTAAAGTAAAATAAAACGGGCTTTTCTGCAACCAGAAAAGCCCGTTTTTATTTAGGCAAAGCTTGTGCCTTTCAGTTTACTTTTTAGGACTGGATACATAAAGACGGTACTCATCACAATAGCTCCACCGATATAAAAACCTGCAGTCATTCGTTCCGCATCGCCGAAGGTTAAGAAGGCTAGTAAAATCCCATAGATAGGCTCTAAGTTTAGCGATAAACTAACCGTAAAAGCAGACATCTGTTTCAATAATTTATTGGCTACTGTGAAAGGGTAAATCGTACAACCAAAGGCTAACACAGCTATCCAGAACCAATCAATTGCTGATGGAATGATGTTCATCGGTTCTTCTGAAAAATAGATGAATAACGGCATCGTAATCAGTACAATAACAAAAGCCCCTGTCATTTCCCAGAAAGTCATTTCTAAGGGTTCGTAGTCGTGTCCTAAACGAGCATTAAAAATGTTCATTAAAGAGGCCGCTAATCCTGCTGCAACTGCTAATATCAGCCCCAAAGCATAGTCGAACTGAAAGCGAAAAATAATATAGAGTCCAATGATTACCAAAATCGCCATGAGGATTTCCAATAGACTCAATTTTCGTTTACTGAAAAAAGGTTCAAGAAAAGAAGTCCATAAAGAACTTGTTGCCAAGCCTGCTAACGAAACAGAAGCATTAGAAAAACGAGCAGAACCAAAAAATAATAGCCAGTGAATACCTACTAAAAAGCCAACAAACAAGAGTTTTTTAGGAATGGGAGTAGCTGCTTTCTTAGGCTTATTTCGATTTTGCCACCATCGAATACCCAAGATGCCGAGTACCGTTAGAAAGGTACGGTAAAGTACCATTGCTGGAGATGCTACATTGACGAGCAAACCAAGTACTGCAGTGAAGCCCCAAATGAAGATGATAAAGTGTAATTGTAAGTAATTCCGTAAGGTAGATTGTTGTTGCATGAAGGTTATTTTTAATTGATTGGAGTTTTGGACAAAGGTAACAAAAGAAAAGAGGTTACGACATCATGCCATAACCTCTCTTGTTGCTTTGAAAATCAGGTTCTTACTTTCGTTTATAAAATAAGAAACCGTTTTTTTCTTCGATAAGCTGCAATTTAGGATTTGCTTTTATGGCACTATCTGCGGTGATTTTCATGACAAAATACGTTGGCTTGTCAAGGTTATCCGCATGTAAATATTCTTCGGTGGTACGTTTTATCTTCGTGGGTTGTTTCTGAAAATAAAATAATTGAGCATACGACTTAAACCCTACAGGTTCTACATAGACATCTTTTCCTTTTAACGACTGATAAAACGAAATGGCTGCTCCTTGCGAATACCCTTCAATTTTAGGAACAACAATAGCCGAGTACAAAAACAAACAGATGGCTGTACTAATGAATAACGCTTGGATTTGACGTTTCCAAACAAGAATAATGATAGCCACCAAATACGCTGCACCAATGTACTGTTCCCAACCAGCCCAAGTTACTTTTGCTTGTAAATTACCAACGGCAAAAGGGTCTTTGATATACGGAATTAAAAAGGCTGAATTTTGTCCGATAATTGGCACAGCAATAAGAGCTATCGACATCACCGCACCGATAAAAATTAAGGTTGCTGTTACCCATTTTTGCCAAACAATTTTCCCTTCTGACCAATGATAAACATGATAGGCCGCCAAGAAAGAAACAGGAAACCAAGTCATCGAAGAGTAGTGAACGATTTTGGTTTTAACAATCGTAAACAGAATCATAACTACCCAAAATAAAACTACCATCCACTTACGGAAGTTTTCAGAAGCGTTACTACTATTGTTTGCCGTAGCATTTAATAAATAACGAATCGCAAAGACCGAGATAGGGAAACAGCCCACCAACACAACCACAAAGTGATAATAGAATGGCTGTTCGTGTCCTGCATCACCCGTAGTTAACAGGCGAATTTGATATTTAATGAAATCGGCAAATAGTCCCCAACCGTTTTCGTAGATGGACAGACCAAACCAGATACAGGCAGCCAGAAAAGCTACCCCAACGGCTATGGCTACGGGTTTGATAGCATTTTTGAAAAATTGCCCCGAAAATCCTTGTAATCCCCAATAGACAAAAATCGTTAAACCCCAAAGAAGCCCACCAACAGGGCCTTTGGTTAGAATAGCTAATCCAATAAATAGCCCAGAAAGGATTGTCCACTTAGTATGATTTTTCGACTCAAAAAGCGATTCTGATGTTGGTGAAAGTACCCTAGAAATAAACCAAACACCCAAGAAAATAAAGAGGTTGAAGGTCGGGTCAATGATACCTGATTTGAAATAAAGATGAGGAGTAAAAGAACCCAAATAACCCAAAGCCCAAAGGAAACCAAACTTGGCATTATACAATTTTTTACCAATGCTATAAAATACAAACAAAGTAATAATACCGATAATAGCATTCGGAAATCTTGCTCCAAATTCAGGCGAGAAAGAAGAGGTCGCATCAAATACCCCAAAGACCTTCATCGCTAATACCTGCATCCAAAAGAAAAGCGGAGGTTTTTCCCAGAACGGTTCAAAGTTGATTTGTACGGTTGCATAATTTCCCGTAATCATCATTTCTCGGGCAGATTCTGCAAAGTTAATTTCATCCCAATCGAACAAATGGGATGAACCAATGAAAGGAATAAAAAAAACTGCTCCAAGAGCAGTTATCAAAAAATAATTGAGTTTATCTTTTTGCATACAGATGGGTATGAAATTATTTATTATCAAAAACGGCAAGGCGTTCTTTTGCTAAAACCAATAAGGAACTTTTAGGATAATCCTTCACAAAATTACTCAAGGCTTTTTGATATACCTCTTTATTTTCTGTTTTTGAAAGTAGTATCGTTTTCAAAAAGACAAATTTATCTTCGATTTGGCTGTTTGGATACTCCTTTAATGCTGTGTTAATAAAAGCCAAGGCATCAGGATAATTAGTGGCTTCGTAATATGAATAGGCCTCAGCATACAGCTTTTGAGCCTCTATCTCTTTGCCCGTACTCAAGGTTTCATTTGTTCCTCTATTCAGCAAGCGAGCAAAATACGAATCGTTATATTTTTTCAATAAACGGGCTTTATATTGTTCTCTAGTTGCTGGATTGTCTTCGTTCAGCAGGCACAAAAGATACAAAGTTTCTGCTTCGTGTTCTGTACTCGGAAACGTCATTAATAACTTTTCAAAAGTTGCGATTGCATTTTTGGGTTCATTCAAATCTAATTTATAGATTTTTCCGAGTTCAAAAATAGCATCTTCTTTCCGTTTCTGAGAAGCAGCTAGGGCTTCGGTACTGAAAGGTAGTTGGCTTTTAAAGGTCGCTTTTTGTGCTTCTAGTTTGGCACTAGGACTCACCTTTTCTTCTTGGGTATAAGTACGAGTGCGTTGACCTGCGGAGGCAGTATTTCCATTAAAAAATGCCCCATTATCTTTATTACTTCTTCGCCAGTTATCTTCCAACGTGCGAGTTCCCCATAGGGTTGTAAAAGTCGTCTTTCCTTGTGACAAAGCCATGGCGTTGGTAAAATACCAGCTAATCTTATTGGGGTCTGCAAAGTTGTCTATTGAAGTGATTTTGGGTTGCATAGCTTTTGCCAAAATTTCCTGAGACTTTCTAACATTCGCTTCTTCTTCCGCTTGTTGACGACGGATTGCTTTGGTCAGTTCTTTATCCAGTTCAGCAGCAGGTAATTTGGCTAACCGTTGGAGGGAATCTTCTGTATTGATGATGCCTTTTTGTTTCATAAAAGCACTTAACATCCGTTGTGTTTCAATGACTCTTTTGTACTGAGGATCATTTTGTGGAAGCGACTGAGCAGTACTGTCGTAATAAGCCGCTGCTACTTCATAATTGGTCAACTTCGTATAGTACAAATCTGCTAGTTTCAGAAATGTATAAGGCAACTGTTTTACATCTTGATTATTCGTACTAGCCTGTTTGAGCAAAGCAACGCCATCTTTGGTTTTTCCTTTTCGCAAGGCTGCAGCAGCCATTGCTTCATAGATTTTATCTTCTAAATCATGGTTTTTAGGGTCATTCAATAACTTTTCGAAGCTGTCCGTTTCGTCCAGTAATAAAGCGTTATTTAAGCGAGCGTAAAAGCCTAATTCATAAGACGGATTACTTTTGTTGGCTGCTAAGTAACAGGCACTAGCTTCTTCTCGATTATTAATTAATTCATACATTTGAGCCGCCGCATAGAAAACACGAGCTTTCTGCTCGTTCTTTTTCATCAGAGGAAATGCTTCTTCTAAAATGCCAACTGATATGTTATATTCGCCTTTAAGCTCATGTAAGTAGGCTTTTGTTAAGTAAAAATCACGGGTATTTTTTTTATTGAGTTCTTCTTCTTTCAATAGATTAGCCACACGAAGAGCCGTACTAAACTCTTCTTGTTCGATATAGGCACGCATGAGTCCAATTAGCGCTGAATGGCGTTCGTTGTCGCCTGTGGCAGTGGTGTTGACAAACTTAAACGTCTCAATGGCATTTTTGTAATCTTCTTTCAACAAACGAGCTTGCCCAATTAATAAGTAAGCGTCATCTAACCATTTTGAGTTCTGATGGCGTTCGGCTATCAAAGAAGCTTTTTTGATAACAGCCGTTAATTGTTCATTGACAGCACCTGCGGCTAAAGAGTCTGTAGGTACAAGAATTGGTAAGATTTGGGTATAATTGTCTTTTCTACTTTCAAATATTATTTTGTCAGCTTCCGTAAGTTTATCCCTTGCCTGCAATAAAGCGTTGAATTTTGCATTGGTATTATGAAAGGCCACACTGATTGGCGAGGTGCTGTATTGTGAACAAGCTCCTAGGATAAGCATTAACCCAACACTATATAGAATATTTTTTGTGTTCATAAAAGAATAGAGTGGAGATTCGTCACTCGTTGTTTAACGCAAAATAACTTAAAATTAGTATCACTTACCGTGTCAAATGAGTATTTTTGTTTGATACGTGAAAATATAAACCACAAATTGCTCATGGAAGATAAATCACCTAACAAATATATGCGTTATATAGGAGCAGGGATGCAAATGCTCATTACCATTTTTGCAGGTGTGATGATTGGGAGATGGTTGGATGGACATTTTCAGACGACTACTCCTTGGTATTCAATAGGTTGTTCCTTATTGTTTATTTTTGCGGCAATGTATCTGCTAATTAAAAGTTTACCCAATGAATAATTATCTGCTTGGATAAACAAATGATAATCAGTCGCTCGTATCAATTACCTACCTGCCATACTAGCATCGTTGGTATAGAAAGCGAGGGAATAAAAAGCCAAAATTTCGCTTTTGTTAAAATACATAAGATTTTGTGTGTTTTCTTGTCTATGTGCTTAAAAACAGCAAATTTTGTAGTTGGAATTAACGGTAAGTTTATAGCATACGTCATTCAAATTTAGGGAATAGTTCTCTCCGATTTTGTTGAAGCTTAATATTAGTGAGCCTTACTTTTAATGTAAATAATAATAGCCAGTGGACGAAGTAAGAAAAAAAATAATCAACGGATTTTTTATCCTAATTGCCGTTATATATGTTGTTAGACTGTTTTTTTTGCAGGTAATAGATGAATCCTATAAATTGGATGCTCAAAATAATGCCATCAGAAAAATCGTTCAAACACCATTTAGAGGGTTAATTTATGACCGAAATCATAAGCTAATCGTTTATAATACACCTGTTTACGATCTGTATATCACTCCCAAAAAAGCGAAAGTCCAAGACACGCTTCGTTTCTGTAATTTATTCAATATTTCTCGTTCAGCTTTTGACAGTTTGACACATCTTGCACGGGTATTTTCTCCTGTTAGACCATCGTTGTTTATTAGACAAATGTCCATTCAAGACTATGCTAAAGTACAAGACGCAATGGTGGATTACCCAGGTTTTAGCTTTCAGATGAGTTCTATTCGAACCTATCAGCACAAAACGATGGCCAATGCACTGGGTTACGTAGGAGAAATTAGTCCTGAACGCTTAGAGAAACAAACAGAAGATGGGGAGGATAGTTACTACCGCCAAGGAGATTATGTTGGAGTAACTGGATTGGAGCGTTTTTATGAGGAAGAGTTGAGAGGACAGCGTGGCGAGAAATACGTGATGGTCAACAGTCGTGGTATTGAAAAAGGCCCGTTTAGAAATGGGGCATTCGACCGTCCTCCAGTTTCTGGAAAGAGTTTGATTTCTTCCATTGATATTGAACTGCAAGATTTAGCGGATAGTTTAATGCAGCATAAAGTAGGCAGTGTGGTGGCAATTCAACCACAGACTGGCGAAGTATTGGCGATGGTTTCAGCCCCAACTTACGACCCAAGTATGTTGGCTGGTAGAACGTTTTCGAAATATTTTCAGACACTTAATTTAAATCCACTTCACCCGCTCATCAACCGTCCGCCAAGTGCCTATTATCGTCCAGGTTCAACCTTTAAATTGATTCAGGCTCTAATTGCACTTCAAATGGGTGTAATTACATCAGGGACAGGTTTCGGACATGGTGGCGCTCCTTTGAAATGTCACTGTGCTGGTAATTCGAGTAATTTAATGATGGGGATAAGGAACTCTTGTAACCCTTATTTTTATCAGACTTTCAAACGAATTATCTATAATAATAATGAGCATAACCTTTTCAAGAAGTCTGCGGAAGGTGTAAGACGTTGGAATGAAATGGCTTCTAAATTTGGAATTGGTCAAAAACTAGACGTTGATTTACCTAATGAAACTTCGGGTAAATTACCAAGTGTAGATTATTATAACCAAGTATATAAAGGAGCTTTAACTTGGAAGTTCTCTAATATTTATTCATTGGGTATCGGAGAAGGAGAATTGATTATCAATCCCCTAAAAATGGCCAATGTGGCGGCTATTATTGCAAATAGAGGCTGGTATATTCGCCCGCATTTGGTAAAAGGAATTGGCAAAGCGGGAGCGATAGACCCTAAATACAAAGAAAAAGTGTCAGTGGGTATTGCCGAACGCCATTTTGCTCCTGTTATTGAAGGAATGGTTGGTGCTGTAAATGCAGGTACGGTAGCAGCAGAAGCCCGTATGAGTGATATTCAAATGTGTGGAAAAACAGGTACGTCTCAAAATAGAATAGGAGAGGATCATGCTATTTTTATCGCTTTTGCTCCGAAAGAAAATCCTAAAATTGCCATTGCAGTATTTGTAGAAAATGCTGGTTTTGGAGGTAGTAGTGCCGCTCCAATTGCATCGCTTTGTATTGAAAAATACATTAAACGTAAAGTAGAACGCAAGGCAATGGAAGAGCGTTGGAAAAACAAAAGTTATTTGGGTAATGTATTGAGCGTATTGAGCCATTCAAAAGGAGTGGTAAGAAAGCCAAAACCGAAGGCGTATGAATTGTTGAAAACGACCAGAGAACGCATATTCCCACTTGTTCCAGAAGCTCCAAAGAGGTCAATACTCAAAGTGCCAATGATGTCTTCTGAACAAATTGCTGCTAAAGAAGCGATCATCGCTACTGCAAAGCAAAAGCAAGACTCATTAACAGCTAAGAAAAAAGGAATTGTTCCTTTGACAAAATAAATAAAACCATTTAGATACTCACCAGACATTGGCAAGAGAAGAAACAATATCACGAAATTTAGATTGGATTACGGTACTCTTATTCATCGTATGTGTTACCGTTGGATGGCTTCATATTTATGCGGCCATTTATAATCCAGAAAACCCACTTTGGATTGGAGACCCTGGCTTTTTCAATACAGATGCAGGAAAACAACTAATTTGGATAGGAACAGCAGGCTTAATAATCACGGCTATTTTAGTAATTGACTATCGTTTTTACGACACGTTCGCTTTTATTATTTACGGCTTCTTCATGTTTATGCTTGTGGCTGTTTTAGTAGTTGGAACAGAAGTGAAAGGCTCTCACTCGTGGTTTAGGGTTGGGAGTTTCCAATTACAACCTGCTGAATTTGCGAAGATGGCAACAGCATTGGCATTGGCAAAATATTTAAGTACGCCACTTGTCAATTTGACAAAATTTAAAGATCAGCTAAATGCGGCTCTGATTATTATGGTACCACCCATTTTAATTCTAGTGTCGCACGAAACGGGGGTAGCATTAGTATTTGCTTCCTTCTTGATTTTATTATATCGAGAGGGGCTTCCTGGGTTTTATCCAGCCTCTTTTCTGGCGGTAATTATTTTGTTCGTTTTAGCCTTAATTTTTGAGCAGTGGGAAATCTATATTGGCTTGGCTGTTTTGGCGGGCTTGGTAGTTTGGATGATGCCTCACTATGAACGAAAATCACGTAATATCATGTCCATCATCGGAATTGCAATGGTGATGGGTTTATTTGTTACGGGGGTTGACTGGGCAGTAAATCACATTTTGCAAGAACACCAACGCAATCGTATTAAAGTATTAGTAGATCCAGAGTTTGATAGTAAAAAGACAGGTTATAACGTTCGTCAGGCTAAAATTGCAATCGGTTCTGGAGGTTTGGTAGGTAAAGGGTTTTTGCAAGGAACGCAAACTAAATTCGACTTTGTTCCTGAGCAAAGTACCGACTTTATTTTTTGTACCGTTGGCGAAGAACACGGGTTTTTAGGAAGTGTTGTAGTTATTGGCTTATTTTTAGGGCTTCTGTTGCGAGTCGCATTTTTGGCAAATCGGCAAAAGAACCGTTTTGCCCGAGTCTATGGTTATGGGGTCGTCTCCATTATCTTTTTCCACTTTCTGGTTAATATAGGAATGACCATCGGCTTAATGCCCGTAATCGGTATTCCGCTACCGTTCTTTAGTTATGGGGGGTCTTCATTATGGTCTTTTTCTATTTTGTTATTTATTTTCTTGAAATTAGACGCTCATCGTTCAGAGATGCTTGCTCGCTGGTAATGAGTGTTTTGTAATGTAAAAGAGGATGTGTAAAAAGTTAAACGTTTATAAGATTAAAGCTAAAAGCAGACGTTTTGTTAAATAATGAACTTCAAAATAATATTTCTTGGAATACGATTTGATAGAATATTATTTGGTGAGAAATACTTTAAGCTTTAAACTCTACACTTTTTACACACCTTCTTTTACATGCTACGCTTTTTATTATAATTCTACCACTTCATTCGTGATACCTAGTTCCATAAATAAACGCTGCCAATAAGAAGAAACCGCAGGGTTATTTTTTCTTGAAGAAGCCGTCGGCTCAAAAGGTTTGGCAATAAAAATAGTAGCTGTTGTAATGTTGGGTAATAGTGGCTTTAGTGCCATAACATCTTCTCTTGCCCAGCCCACAGCTGCGGCATCATCCGTTGGAGGATTACGGTGAAAATCTCTACGATTGGGCTTTTGCATACTTTCCACCATATCCGATAAAAAATACGCTTTCACATTATAGCCTTTTGCAATTTGTTGATCAATAAGTGGCAGTGCAGCCGTTATGTCTGTGCTATTTTTACTTGAAGATGTATTTTGAGTGGATAGTTGCGTTAGCACCATTTTTTTATAGATGCTTCGTTCACGTTGTAAAGACCTGTTAAACTCAGTTGCAATGGCTTCGGAGTCAGTGGTACTAGCTCCTTCAATTTGTTCCATTTCTGAGCGACATACCATTTCTGTGGCTTTTCCTTTAGCGGTATTTTCATGAACAAAATAAACCTCAATCTTGTCGCCTTTTGCCTTAACATTGTCATCAATTAATTGATTAATGACTTTCGTATATTTTTCATTTACAAACGCTTTGTTAACATTTACGCTAACCGATTTGTCAATAAAAATCATCGAACACGTATTTGGCTCGACCTTAGAATTTTCATATTTGTCTTTGCTCGAACAGCTTAGAAAGCCAATCACCATGAGCAATAAATAATACAGTTGTTGCTTTTTCATTATGTTAGTTCATCCTTTTGTTAGTCTAGCACGAATTCCGAAGTGTGAAAATCGGGTGCAAGTTTACCCAAATTACCTTATCAAGTACGCTTTAATTGAATATTTTAATCAACAAATGTTAATTTATCTAGCTTTAAGATACGTACCTGTTTGTGTTAGACGTAAATTTGGATAAAATTATACAAATATTTTGTTCTTCAAGTATGAAAAAGGTTAAATGGTTATTACCTTATTTAGACAGTACTACTATAATTTAACTGTTTTTTCTTATAATGAAGGGGACTATATCCTGTAACTGTTTTGAATTGTTTGTTAAAGTGCGATATATTACCAAAGCCACTTTCAAAACATACTTCTGCTACCTGCTTATCGCTATTAATCAGTAGGTCGCAAGCATGGCTTATGCGGAACTCTGTGACCAAATCCAAAAATGTTTTGCCCGTAATCCGTTTAAAATACCTACAAAAGGCCGTTTCTGTCATACTTGCCAAGTAAGCAACCGTATCTAAATGTACCTCTTGTGTATAATTCGATACCACGTAGGCATAGATTTTTGTTATTTTATCAAGATCAGCCTTCGGTAATTCCTGAATTGTTAGTTGACTTTCAATAGCCGTGTATTCACCAGAAGTCGCAATGGTATTCAGAATATCAATTAAACCCAATAACTTCTGAATCGGAGGCACATTGGTCAAAAAAATAATTTCCTTTGCTACTCGTTGTCGAATACTTGAGTGTATCTGAATCCCAGTTTTAGCTTTTTCTAACAGTAAACGAACTGGTTTTAGTTCTGGTAAACCCAGAAAATCATAGCCTAAAAACGAAGGCTTGAATTGTATGACTACCGCTTGTGACGAATCTTCAAAGCCCATGCCATCGTTTTTCCAACAATGTGGCACATTTGGCCCCACCAATACAAGGTCTCCTTCACTAAAATTAGCGACATGACTCCCTACAAAACGCTTTCCTTCGCTCTTCAAAATCAGTGTTAACTCATATTCTGAATGCGAATGGTAGGGTGCATCAAAATAGGAAAGACTGATTTTTTCAAACAGAAACGATGTGTTCGGTGGAGAAGCATTTTGTTCTTTGGAAAGCATCATAATTACTGACTAATTTTAGGACATGCGACGCACTCATTTCATGTAAATGAAATAGAAGTTGTACCGTAGAAAATTGGGAATATTAAATAGTCAGTAAAAATGCACAATTATCAGCAAACTGACATTAAATGCTTTACAAAAATTTTACCGCTTTTTAATGCTTGGGACACCCGCAGTCATTTTTATGAAATAATTTCCAGAAAAAGCCTTTTTTTCTGCGTTTTCGGTACATAGTTTTTTCTGTTTTTGCCACTTTTATCGTCATGGTCGAATTGTACACTGCATCGGATGGGCTTGCTTCAACCAATACAGAACTCAATAACAAAGTGAAAAGAAGTATGTTTTTCATGGTATGGGAGTTTGTTCTATGAATACGTATGAACTCATACAAAATAACGAAATTAACTTCAAAATGGTATTGTAAGAAGTTTTCAAAAAGTTGACAATCGAAAAGGTTTCTGCTTGGAATATCCTAAAAACTAAAAACCCGATAGCTGGAATGGCTATCGGGCTGATTTATACTAGAATAAACGAGTGTTTATTTCAACTTTGCTTTTAAGTAGGTAATTGCCAATTGATAAGCTTCGTCAGTTGCGGCTTTATCAAAATTTGGATTTGACGGGTTGGCAAAAGCGTGTTCCGCATCAAAGTTTTTTACCGTTAGTTTCTTTTTAGCCGTTTTCATATTCGCTTCAAATTCGTTTACTACAGCGGTAGAAATCCATTTTTCTCTTGAAGCAAAAAGTCCTAAAACATCGCATTTTAAAGTGGCTAATTTAGCGACATCCTTTTCTGGCATTCCATAATACATCACACAACCAACTGCTTGTTTGCCTTCCAATAAAGCCGATTTTAGGGATAAACCACCGCCAAAACACCAACCTACTGAGGCGATTTTTGCTTTTGGTCCAACAAAATTCAATGCTCCTTGAATAATTGATTGTAAACGAATAGGGTTTGCTGTACTCATGTATTTTCCTGCTGAATCTGGCGACGTTGCAATTTTGCCGTCGTACATATCTAGAGCAATTACATTGACACTTTCTAAATCTTTATAAAATACTTCAGCCTGTTTCTTGATATGGTCATTTAAGCCCCACCATTCTTGGAAAACAAATAAATATTTGTTGGTAGGTTTAATTGCTCTAATGATATAAGCGTTTGCTTTTTGTCCGTCAGGTGTCTCAAAGCTAATCATTTTTCCTCCAAACATGCTTACGTGTGTGTATGGCAATGGAGCTATATGGGCACTTTGAAATTCTTTAGTTGATGCCATTAATTGCATATCGTCGGGGCGGCAATCCGCTTTGCCTACACCGCAGCAGCTTTGGCTATACCCAACATACGAAGAAACTAAGAGTGCAATAAGAAGGGATAAACGTTTCATTTGATAAGTTTGATTTTGTAAAAATGAAAGATACACTATCACATATACTCCAAAATTGACAAAATGGTTTCGAATACCTCGTTTAATATTAAAGAGACCCTCTAATAATTAAGGAAGAAGGAGCTGCTACTTTCCCTTTTTGACGATTGTGAACCATTCTCCCTGCCATTTTTCCCATCAATGAGAAATCATTCGAAATGGTGGTGATTCCTCCTTCTGCTAAAATCTCTTTAATGGGTGTATCATCATAGGACAGCAAGCCAATGTCCTTTCCTAGTCGTAATCCGTTTTTATTCGCATAATTGATAAATCGAATAATATCATTTTCCAAAAAGAGTAAATAGGCGTGGTCTTTCTGAATTACGTCAACGTCTAGGTTGTCGATAATTGAGAATTCAATGTTAACGTCTTGGCAAAACTTTTTGAATCCCTTCAGTAAAGCCTTAGGAGTATATTGGAATTGATTTTTACTTAAAAATATCGTAAGTGTTTTATATTTTTTCAACAGAGGTAATGCTTCTGTTAGCCCATTATAAATATTCTCTTCGAAGTTTTGATGTAATACAGCATAGCCTTCCCCCAAGTTTTCAACATCTATGTCTAGAATTAGTAGTTTGTCACTCGGAACTGACCGTACAATTTCAGAGACATCAATGTTAAAATGGGGAATTATAATATAGAAATTATAGTTCCCTAGGTTGTTGATAATGACATTTTCAAAAACTTTTACGTCATGATAATGGAAAAATAAATTGATGGTGACGTTTTCTCCAAGTGACTCTCGAAGTGCCTGAAATAAAATCTCCTTATATGAGTTCATTGCATCAAACAAAACAAACACGTTAATCTGTGTTTGAATATCCGTAGATGCCACATAATATCCCTTTCCATGCTGAGCAGCAACAATACCTCTTTCTCTCAACTCCTCATAAGCTCTGATAATAGTCATACGAGCTACGCCCAACGAAGTAGTGATTTCATTGATGGTTGGTAACTTATCTCCACGCTTCAGTTCGCCTGCTTGGATTTTATGAATAATATCATCAATTAATTGTTGATATTTTGGTTTTTGAGCATTAGGCTCAATTTGTAAAGGATATTGACTCATAAATTTTTAGGTAATGAATTATATATAGTCGAAGCATGGCTATAAATAGCTATTCAGTGTTATCGACTTTATATTGAATCTTATGGTTAATAAACACAATCAGATTATTTTAATATTCTGACAAAATTAAACCATAAGATACGTTTTTTCTACAATATAGGAATTATATGTTTGATTTTATCATGAAATATATCCGTATAATAGCTTATGGTTAGTAATGTATTATTCAAAGTTGAAATTTAACTATTACAAACTTTAGCTTCGAATCGTACATTTATTGCAAGATATTGTATTATAATGAGCTTATTTGAGGTCAGTTCCATTTGTATTATAAAGTGATAAAATAGTACTAGTGCTTTTGTGTAATTGCTCGTAGATTTGTAATAGCATCTTGAATGACTCTAAATGCACTATGACGATTAACTTCTCCCTAGAATGTATAGAAAAAAAGTATGTCCTACGTTTCTAAAATGGTTTTATTAGCCATTCAAGGCATTAATAAATAGTTGTTACTAAATTGGTATAGTTTTTTTGTTGCAATAGTATCCAATTCGATACGTTAAAAAAAATCTATAAAAAAAACGTGAAAAATTTGCATGGAATGTATTTTATGGTCAATTTTACTACACAGAACAGTATGTAACAGGTCTTTAATTGTATTTATTTTATACGTTCTCGCTTAAAACGCTCATTGACAAGGCTGGAGTTAGATTAAACCGTGAAATTAGGGTTTATTGATAATGAATCATTTTGATACAATAATTTAATAAATTTCAATTTACATTTTTTTTAGTACCAAAAAATGCACAGAAAGGAGGCTATTATGTAAGGAAAAACGTCCATTTACTCAAACATTTTTTGTTTCATTTATTATCCAAAAAGCAAATTCTATGAAAAACAAATTACATTTTTATTTCAAGCACGTCTTGGTGCTTACAGCGTTGTTAATTTACAGCGTATCGTCGTTTGCACAGGACAGAAGAGTTACAGGTAAGGTTGTTGGTGCTGACAATCAGGGGGTTCCAGGGATTAGTGTAGTAGTTAAAGGTACTCGTACAGGTACAAGTACAGATGGTACAGGTAATTTCGCATTGAACATCAAGCCAGGTGCTGATGTGTTAGTATTATCAGGTGTTGGTTTCAAAACCAAAGAAGTGAAAGTTGGTGGACAAAGTGTTGTCAATGTAGTGTTAGATGAAGATATCTCAGCATTAGATGAGGTTATCGTAACAGGTTACTCAAGCAGTAACAAAAAAGAATCAACAGCTGCTATTTCGACTGTTAAAGCGAAAGATTTATCAGCAGTTCCATCAGGTAACATCGAACAACAATTACAAGGTAAAGTTTCAGGGGTTACTGTAATTACAAGTGGTCAGCCAGGTACAACGTCAATCGTTCGTGTACGTGGTTTTGGTTCATTTGGTGGTAACAACCCATTATATGTTGTAGATGGTGTTCCTACACAATCTACAGATTTCTTAGCTCCAGACGACATCGAGTCAACAACTGTATTGAAAGATGCTGCTGCTGCTTCTATCTATGGTGCTAGAGCTGCATCAGGGGTAATTGTTTATACTACTAAAAAAGGAACTAAAAAAGCACGTGCTTTAGAAGTTACTTATGATGGTATGTATGGTGTTACAGACCCAGGTACAGGTATTAAAATGTTAAGCCCACAAGATCAAGCGACTTGGGATTTTGCTGCAATGAGAAACGCAGGACAAACTCCTTCGCACGTACAGTACGGTTCGGGTGCAACTCCAGTAATTCCAGATTATTTAATGGCAGGACCAAACCGTAAAGGTATTGTAGGTTCTATCGACATCGCTGCTGAAAAAGCGAAGTATCAGAATAATCCATTGGCAGGTTCATTATATTTAGTAATGGCTTCTAATAAATCGGGAACAGACTGGTATAAAGAGATTACACGTACAGCTCCAATCACAAGACATAATTTAGGTTTTTCAGGTGGTACAGAAGCAAGTCGTTTCTACTTCGGTTTAGGTGTTCAAGAACAATCAGGTATCTTGAAATTCAACGAATTCCGTCGTTATGACTTCCGTGCTAACTCAGAATTTGACCTTACGAAAAAATTGAGAATTGGTGAGAACTTACAATTTACTTACCGTCAAACAAAAGGTTTAGCAGGTGGTAATGGTGGTGCTGGTATTGCTCAAGAAGAGAGTTATTTATTAGATGCTCAACGTATGCCAACAATTATCCCAGTATATGATGTATTTGGTGGATATGCTGGTTCTGCAGCGGGTGGTTTTAGTAATGCTCGTAACCCTGTTCAAGGTTTGACATTAAACTCTAACGATAACGTATTCGGATTGAGCGGTTTTGGTAACGTATATGCTGAGTACGATGTATTGCCAGAATTAACTTTCAAAACAAGTTTTGGTGGTGGTGTTAACTTTGGTACATACCAAGATTATACTTTCGTAGATCATGGTAACTCTGAGCCAGTAGCTGGTAAAAATGCCTTGAGAGAAGGTAGTGCTTATGACTATAACTGGGTTTGGACAAACCAAGTAAACTATAAAAAGAAATTTGGCGTTCACTCAATCGACGCATTAGCAGGTATTGAATCATTGAATACAGGTGCAGGTAGATTTATCCAAGGCTTTGGACAAGATCCATTTACAACAAGTCTTGATTATTTGAGTTTATCAACGATTTCTTCAGGAAGAAACGTGTCAGGAGGATTGTTTAGTGGTGTAAACTTCTATTCGCTTTTTGGACAAGCTCAATACTCATACAATAGCCGTTATTTCTTAACTGCTGTGTTACGTCGTGATGGTTCTTCTCGTTTTGGTGCTAATAGCCGTTATGGTACATTCCCTGCATTCTCTGCTGCTTGGAGACTATCTTCAGAAGATTTTATGAAAAGTGTTACTTTTATCAACGACTTGAAAGTTAGAGCTGGTTGGGGACAAATGGGTAACTCAAACAACGTAGATCCTAACAATCAATACAGTTTATATTCATCTAGTATTGGTACTGCGGCTTATGACATCAGTGGTTCAAACAATGCTGTTGCGGAAGGTTTCTACAGAAGCCGTATTGGTAATGCTGATGCAAGATGGGAAACTGCAGAAACATCAAACATTGGTATTGATGCTTCGTTGTTGAACGGTAAATATGAAGTACAGTTAGATTTCTGGAGAAAAGATACAAAAGACTTATTGTTCCAAGTACCTATTCCTGCTGTTATTGGTGTGTTAGCCGCTGCTCCGTCAGTAAACATTGCTAATATGCGTAACCAAGGTATCGATTTACAAATCATTAACCACGGTAAAATCAACAGTGACTTAAAATATGATTTGACAGTGAACGGTTCATTCTTGAGCAATGAGATTACGTCGTTAGCACCAGGTACAGATTATTTCGATGTGACACCTCCTACAAACCGTTTGAGTGCTGCTCCTACACGTAACCAAGTAGGTTCTTCAATGGCATCATTCTATGGTTATCAAGTATTAGGTTATTTCAAAGATGCTGCTGAAGTTGCTGGCGCTCCAACTCAAGATGGTGCTGCTCCAGGTCGTTTCCGTTATGCTGATTTGAATGGTGATAAAAAAATCGATGCTTCTGACAGAAAAATCTTAGGAAGTCCAATTCCAACTTTCACAGGTGGTGTAAACTTAAAAGTAACGTACAAAAACTTCGATGTTGAAACATATTTGTATGCTTCTTTAGGAAACCAAATTTTCAACATGACGAAATGGTACACGATGTTTGGCTCAACCTTCCCAGGTGCTGCTAAAGCAGATGCTGTGAAAAGCTCATGGACTCCAACAAACTTAGGTGCATCGTCTCCAATTTTTGAAAACGTATCAAACTTCAGTACAGATACACAACCAAACTCTTGGTATGTTGAAGATGGCTCTTATTTAAGAATGACTAACTTGACTTTAGGTTACAACGTACCAAAAGATATGTTGAGCAAGTTGAAATTGAGAACAGCTCGTATTGCATTCTCTACTAACAACTTATTCACGGTAACAGGTTATTCAGGACTAGATCCACAAGTAGGTGGACAAGCAGATACTAACTTCGGTATTGACATTGGTAACTATCCAGTAACAAGAAGTTATAACTTGTCAATTAAACTTGGTTTCTAATAGCTGATTGCTAGAAGGTTAGGGATTTATGTTCAACTCAAAAATTAGAAATACTCAAATGAAAATAAATATAATTGGTAAAACACTTGTCGCTACATCCTTGTTATCTGCTGCTTTAGTGGTAGGATGTAAAGACACCTTTTTGGAAGTTGCTCCAAACGGTCAATTAACAAATGCCCTTTTGACCTCAAAAGCAGGGTTAGAAGGTTCATTGATGGGAGTATATAGTATGCTAAATGGACGTGGTTTTTCACGTTTAGCATCGTCAAGTAACTGGGTGTATGGTAGTATTTTAGGGGGTGACGCAAACAAAGGAACTGAATCTGGTGACTACGGTGCGATTAACCCAATCCAACGTTTTGAAACAATCGCTTCTGCGGGTGATGTAGAAGATACTTGGAAAGCAAAATACGAAGGTATCAGTAGAGCGAATGCAGTTATTCGTTTAGTAGCCACGGCTGATGCATCAGTTTCTGCTGCTGACAAAGCAAGAATCTTAGCGGAAGCGAAATTCTTGAGAGGTCACTACTACTTCGAATTGAAGCGTTTGTTTAACTTCGCTCCGTATGTAGATGAGTCAGTAGATTATGTTACAGGAATCGAAAAAATAAAACACGATTCTGATTTATGGCCAAAAATCGAAGCTGATTTGAAAGCTGCTATGGATGCCTTGCCTGCAACGCAAGTTTCGGCGGGTAGAGCTAATAAGTGGGCTGCTGCGGCTTATTTAGCAAAAGTGTATATGTATCAAAAGAAATATACCGATGCAAAAGCTCTTTATGATCAAATCATCACGAGTGGTACAAATGCAAATGGTAAGAAATATGCTTTAGTTGCTAAATATGCGGATGTATTCAATGCTGCATTTGATAATAACGAAGAATCTGTATTTGCGATTCAAGCAGCTGCTAACACGGGTAGTGTAAACAACGCAAACCCTGAAAATGACTTGAACTTCCCTTATGGTGGTGCTGCTGCTCCAGGTGGATGTTGTGGTTTCTTCCAACCAAGTTTTGAGTTAGTAAACTCATTCCGTACGGATGCAAATGGTTTACCTTTATTGGATGGTTCTTACAACTCGACAGCCAATGCGGTTAAAAATGATTATGGTTTAGCTTCGAAAGATGCCTTTACTCCAGATGCTGGTAATTTAGACCCTCGTTTAGATCACTCTGTTGGTCGTCGTGGTCTTCCTTATTTGGATTATGGTGATTTCCCTGGTGCTGACTGGATTCGTTCTCAAGCTTACGCTGGTCCATATTCTTCGAAGAAGTTTGTTTATTACAAATCTCAAGAAGGTACGTTAACAGATGGTAGTTCTTGGACAAGAGGTTATGCTGCTATGAACTATAACATCATTCGTTATGCAGACGTATTATTGATGGCTGCTGAAGCTGAAGTAGAAGTCGGTTCATTAGCTAAAGCTACAGAATATGTAAACTTAGTGCGTAACCGTGCTGCAAACAAAGCTGGTTGGGTTACAACAGCTGCTGGAACTCCTGCCGCTAAGTATGTAATTGCACCGTATAGTACATTTGCAAGTAAAGCTGCTGCAACGGCTGCGGTTCGTTTCGAGCGTAAATTAGAACTTTCAGGTGAAGGTCACCGTTTCTTCGATTTAGTTCGTTGGGGTGTTGCTGCTACTGAAATCA
>JBMLRK010000394.1:0-6108 GCA_049241065.1 Spirosomataceae bacterium | reverse complement strand
AAACATTGGCTGCACTGAAGTCATTAGCATTAATCGTTACCGTTGCAGAGTTTGACGTTCCGAAAGTACCGCCAGCAGGGTTTGTTTTACCATTATAATTATTGAAGGTAATAATTACGCCATCTCTCGTTTGACCTACAAACTGAAGAAATGGCTTATTCGAAGGTACGGTTACTACTTCGGTATAGGTTCCATTTTTGATATAAATCCTATAAACCGACGTTCTACCTGTTGGGGCAGCATTTACAGCAGCCTGAACCGTAGTAAAATTTCCAGTTCCGTCTTTGGCAACTGTAACATTATAGGTAGCTTCTTCATAAGCAGCCGCTACGTCTGTATCGAGTTCTTGCTTGCAGGCCATCGCAACAAGAACAGTAAGCCCTAAAAAGGCTATTATTTTAGCTATTTTTTCCATATTTATTGATACCAAATAAAAAGAGAGAGAGAAGAAATTTATCTATTCTTCTTCTCTCTCTCTAACGTCTTTAGATTAGAAAATCTTTGTTTGTAAAGGGTAAGTTCTTCTCTAGTATTAGATAGCTGAAGATGTACAAACGTTACCAGAAATCGTTGCTCCAGCCCCTGTTGATGCCGTTACACTTGATTTCACATTAGCAGCAGCACGTGGAGCAACTGTGTACGGAGGAGTAAATGCTGTACCTGTTCCTGTTTTATTTCCAGTTACGTTGGTGAATGTACAGTTTTTAACCTGCAATGCCGTTTGACCTCCAACTAGGAAGATAGCATCTTTAGCATTTTCAAACACATCGTTTTCTGCTAAGATATTTGCCTCTTTTCCAGCTTGAATACATTTACTTGCAACCGTAGAATTAAATAAGCTGTTGATAACGTGAACACGACCAAATCTAACACGTGGCATACGCTCTACACAACCTTGAGCCCACCAGCAACTAGCAAAAGTCACTCTTAATGTACCACGGTCACCTGTTGCAGAATCAGAAGAACCAATCAAGTTTGTAAAACGGTGATCGTTAGTTCCTCCAGAACCTCCAGCACGTGGAGCTTTTAAGTATTGGAATTTAGTCCATGAAACAGTTACGTAGTCAGAGGTGTTTTTAATGTCAAAATTACCATCTACCCCGTCTCTGAAATCACAGTGATCTACCCAAACGTTTTTACAAGCATCAACAACCAATAAATCCCAACCATCAGTATCATACGCACCAGGACCTTCGAAGATTAAATTTCTGATAAGTAAGTTGTTCACACTTTTGATACTCAAAATACCAGAACCATCTTTAGTTTGATCAACAGAAACTAACTTCGCACCTGCTGCTCCGTAGATTGTTTTACCTGATTGATTTTGAAACGCAATACGTCCAGCAGCGGGAATGGTAATTGTTCCAGAAACTTTAACAACTTTCACAGCTGTATTCTGAATAGCAGCTTTCAAGGCAGCGTAAGTAGTTACAACTGTTTCAGCAGAAGTACCACCACCATTAGTCCCTCCGTTTTGAGAAGCCCAACCTTGTGCAGAACAAGTTGCTTCTTCTGTAGCACTTGAATTTGATTCGCTGGCAGAAATGCCATTGTCGATACTTTTTGAACAGGCAAAAGCTGCCGCCATGGCAGTAATACATACTGCCACTTTAAAGAAGTGTTTTTTCATGAGATTGTTTTTGTTATATAATTTTTTAGTATCGATTGGCAAAAAAAAGAAATAATTACCCCTTCACTAACGCTACTACGCACCAATAACTGTCCTCAATGAGTTAGATAGTCAATTTTGCGTTCAACAAGGTAAGGTGTAATTATTTCTATTTTTTATTCAATTTCTACATCACAAAGGTATGCTACTTTTTTTTAAGTAGTCAATACACTTGTGAATTTTATTTATGCAATCGTTATCGGAGAACAGTCAAAAAAGGGGCATATATAGTTATATTACAACGATTATCATTAAAAAATTGCTCTTATAACACTATATAACACCTCCTATCGTGGTCAATTTAGTATAGATAGATGTTGCTACATTAAATTATCCTAGATTTCGTCAATTATCCTATTTTAGTCTATCAGATTCGTGTTTTAGCGAAGGAAAAAGCTACTTCAAAAGTATATCCAGCGTCATTATAAACGGATATAAACAAGAAGGGGATTTATCAAAATAATGCAATTTTGATAAATCCCCTAGTAAAAGTACTAGTTAACCCTTTTAACCACAGTCAACATCTGTAATAATCCGAATTCCAGAGAAACTTTTGTTCAACGAAACCTCTTCTACCTGTTCCGAAATAAACGTTTTTGCTCCTTGTAGGTTTAAGGTTTTCTCTAATTTAATCATGACGGTAAACAAATATTGATTCCGCACCCGTTCTACTAAAGGAGTTTCTGGGCCTAATACTCGCTGAACACTCAGTTTTTCGGCTAAACGTTTGGCTAGTTCAGTAGCAGCTTTTTGGGCAATATCCTGTTCGGTATGTTTAATTGTCAACTGAATGAGACGGGTAAAAGGCGGATATTGAAAGGCTTCCCGCTCTTTTATTTCCTCCTCATAAAGTCCGATATAGTCATTTTGAATGATTTGATGCAAAATTGGTTGCTTCGGATTATTAGTCTGAATCAATACTTTTCCTTGAATATTTCGCCTTCCTGCTCGTCCTGCTACTTGTGTAAGCATCTGAAATGCCCGTTCGGTCGCTCTGAAATCAGGGAAATTTATCATCCGATCGGCATCAAAAATGCACACGAGACTCACTTTTTCAAAATCTAAGCCCTTAGAAACCATCTGAGTACCCACTAATATATCAATCGCTCCGTTTTCAACTTCGTTAATTAAGGTCTGAAAAGCCGTTTTGGTACGAGTAGTATCCAAATCCATCCGAGCAATTTTGGCAGTTGGGAAAAGTAATTGTAATTCCTCCTCAATTTTTTCTGTACCATAACCTCTAGTTCTCAACTTAGTAGAACCGCAAGCCTGACAAGTTCGTTGCATGGCTTCGTGATAACCGCAATAATGACAACGTAATTCTTGACCACTGTAATGATAGGTCAAACTGACATCACAATTAGGACAAGAAACAATCGTATCGCAATCGTCGCACTGAATGTAGGGCGAATACCCTCTCCTATTTTGAAAAATAATCGTTTGTTCTTTTTTATCCGTATTCAAGGCAATGCGGTCGAGCATCAGGGTCGAAAAATCCCCTTTTGTCATTTTCTGCTTTCGAGCCACCTTAATATCAATCAATTCAATATCAGGCAATTGAGCATTTCCAAAGCGTTCTAACATCGACACCAACCCATAGCGTCCTGTTTGGGCATTGTAGTAACTTTCGATTGATGGCGTAGCAGAACCGAGCAAAACCTTAGCTTTTTGCTTATGCCCAATCACGATAGCCACATCACGGGCATGATAGCGAGGAGCTGGGTCGTATTGTTTGAAAGAGGTTTCGTGTTCTTCATCAACAATGATTAAGCCCAAGTTATCGAAAGGCAGAAACACGGCAGAACGCACTCCCACTACAAACTGAAACTTGCCTGTCACCACTCCTTTCCAGACTTCAACCCGTTCGTTATCCGAAAAACGAGAATGATAAATACCCATTTTATCCCCAAATACTTTACGAAGACGTACTACAATTTGGGTTGTCAGAGCGATTTCAGGCAATAAATACAAAACCTGAGAGCCACTTTCTAAGGCTTGTTCAATCAATTTGATATAAACTTCGGTCTTTCCACTTCCTGTAATTCCGTGCAACAAAACCGTATCTTTCGTTTGGAAAGAAGTCATAATTTCGTTCAATGCCTTCTGTTGCGAACCCGACAAAATAGGTGTTGGAGCTTCTACAAAATCGACATCCTCCTCAAAACGACTTACCACTACCTCAAACTGTTCTAACACCCCATTTTTCAACAAGGTACTCAAGGAACTTTCAGACACACCAGCTTTCACCAAAGCACTTTTTTCTAGCCCTTTTTGGTTTAACTCTGGTGTACGCAATACAGGCACATAGCGTAAGTAATGCAAAATAACTTCTAGCTGCTTTTGATTTTTTTCTAAATCTTTTAACAAAGAAGTCAAATACCCTGCATCTTGATAAAAGGCATTTAAGCGTACTTTTTTGAGAATCTTAGGCGTATATTTTTCTTTTACTTCTTCAAAAACAATTACCGCCCGTTTTTGCACCAACGACTTAATAAGGTTATAGACATTTTTGACCTCCGCAAAACGAGCTAATTCATCATAAGCTAAGGATTGATGCTTTTTCAATTCCTCAATAATCAGCACCTCTTTATCGGTTAGCAAGTCCGTTTCATCAAACTCAGGATTGATTTGTACTTTCGACAAAGACGAAATTTTGAGTCCCGAAGGTAAAGCGATGTTCAGAACCTCGCCAATTGTGCAGAGATAATACGTTGAAATCCAATGAAATAATTCCAACTGAGACGGCATCACTAGCGGCATATCGTCCAGTAATTCCAATACGTATTTGGCTTGATATTTTTGGGGAGGCGTATGATGTAAACGAGCAACTACAGCGGTAACGACCTTCGTTTTTCCGAACTGTACAATCACTCTTGCCCCTACTCGAATGGTAGCGGCGTATTCCCGAGGTACACGGTACGTAAATAAATTAGGTACAGCTACGGGGATAATTACGTCTGCAAAAACGGTTTGTTCTTCTATAAATTCATGTTCTAGCATGGTGCAAGTTATATCAAATTTTTGATTTGGTCACCTAGCTGACTTTCTCAATATACCAAAAACGTGTAGCTTTGAGGAAACAACAAACGCCATGAAACTCCTAGTCCTCTTTATCGTAACCTTTTTTATCAGCTTCGTTGGCTCAATCCATCCTGGCCCCTTAAACGTATCTGTCATCAAAAAGACCCTTCGGAAAGGATTATACAAAGGTTTAATCTTAGCCATTGGGGGCGTTATTCCTGAAATAATTTACGGCTATTTGGCGGTGGCAGGTTTAATGATTTTTAAAGATTATCCTCAAGTTTTCATCGTTATGAACTGGTTAGTCGTTCCGATTTTATTGCTCATGGGCATTTTATCCATTAGACATAAAGCTACCAATGAAGCAGAAAACCAAAGCGTATCCACCAGAAAAGGCTTTGCAAGTATTGAACTGATTGAAGGATTTCTTTATTCCATCCTCAATCCACAATTATTACCTTTCTGGATTGTATTGCTAATCAATTACCAAAACTACCCATTATTGGAGGTAAACGACGTACTTGAGAAATTCACCTTTGTTTTGGCCGCCGCCACAGGAGCATTTGCCCTCAATGGCTTGTACGCCCTTATTGCTCATCGCAAAAAAGAAGTCATTTTTAAATACTTAGGAGAAAACCGATTTAATATCGTACTAGGCTGGACATTTATCGTCATGGCAATTGCTCAATGTGTTAATTTAGTAGTAGCTCACCCCGATTTGTAATCGGGGTGGCATGGTTTTGCGACTCTGTCGCAACAATAAAAACAATTCACCAAGATTTACAATCAGCGTGACATAGCTTTGCGACTCTGTCGCAACAATAAACAATCAAGTGACATTATTCTACACCTTCGTCTTTATAAAAATAAATTCTACAAACATAAATAAATCAAGTTATGCCATCAGAACAGTATTTTGTACGCAACGAGAATGCCTTATATTTTATCACATCAACAATTGTTGACTGGGTGGACGTTTTTACACGCCCTGTGTACAGGCAAATTATCGTTGATTCATTACGTTATTGTCAAACCCACAAAGGATTAGACATTTACGGATGGGTCTTAATGTCAAATCACCTCCACGCTCTTGTAGCTGCTCGTGAAGGCTATAAACTCTCAGATATTTTGAGAGATTTCAAGAAGTTTACTTCTAAGAAAATTGTTCAAGCAATAGAAAATGAACCAGAAAGCAGAAGAGAGTGGATGTTGTATCGTTTTGAATATGCTGGAAAATATAGACGTAACATAGATAAGTACAAAGTATGGCAAGATGGAAATCATGCTAAAGAATGTTTTTCCGCTCAATTTACGGAGGAGAAGTTAAGATATATCCACGATAATCCCGTAAGAGCCTTACTAGTGGAAGTTCCTGAACATTATTTGTTTAGCTCCGCTCGAAACTATGCTCGTTTATC
>JBMLRK010000393.1:0-8473 GCA_049241065.1 Spirosomataceae bacterium | reverse complement strand
TCGTACAAAGTTCTACTGTTTTTCTGGAAAATAAAATTACTGACACGTAATAAGTCGTTTTGATGAATAATTGCCAATGGAAGCTAGTGAAAATTCAAATTTGAAAATTATTTTTCAATTATATCGTACACGATATAAATATTTTCACTACATTTGTATCGCAAACGACATAAATAAACTAATTATACAAACATCAACACCATGAACGCATTATATAAAGCAGAAGTAACTGCCACAGGAGGAAGAAATGGTCACGTAGAAAGTACAGACGGAGTAATCAATATGGACGTTCGTATGCCTAAAGAATTAGGAGGTGCTGGCGGAGCTTACACCAATCCAGAACAATTATTTGCAGCAGGTTATGCCGCTTGTTTTGATTCTGCGTTAAATTTAGTTGCACGTCAATTAAAAATTAATGTGAAGGACACCAAAGTGACAGCTCAAGTAGGCATTGGTCAATTACCCGATGGCGGTTTTGGATTAAGTGCATCCCTTAGCGTACATATTCCAAATGTAGAGCAAGAAGTTGCACAACAATTAATTGAACAGGCACATAAAGTATGTCCTTATTCAAACGCTACCCGTGGCAACATCGAAGTAAGTCTTCAATTAGTCTAAAAGTTATCAAGTTCAAAAAGGACTTAGACACATTGCTTTTGGCAAAAATTCATTAAAAATACACTTCACCAATTATATATAGCTTTAGATGTAGCCCGTAATAAGGCTACATCTTAAAGTCAAAACACAAACATTTACACACGAAACTCATGGACTTAATTGAACGTTTAGAATGGCGTTATGCCGCCAAAAAAATGAATGGCAACGTTGTTCCACAAGAAAAAGTAGATCGTATTATTGAGGCTGCACGCCTTGCTCCTACTTCTAGCGGACTACAACCTTTTGAGATTTTAGTAATTACCAATCCAGAAGTAAAAGAGAAAATCAAAACAATTGCTTGGAATCAATCACAAATCACCGATTGTTCTCATTTGTTAGTGTTTGCGGCCTGGGATAATTACACCGTTGAACGTATCAACGAAATGTTTGATTTGACCAACGAAATTCGTGGATTCAAAAACGAAGGATGGGAAAATTACCGTCAGATGTTATTGAATTTATATCCGCAAAGAAGTGCAGAGGAAAATTTCATCCATGCTTCTAAACAAGCGTATATTGGTTTTGCCATGTCAATCGCTGCGGCAGCTTTCGAAGAAGTAGATGCCACGCCAATTGAAGGATTTGACCCTAAAGCCTTAGATGAAATTTTAGATTTACAATCGGTACATCTAAAAAGTGTTGTCTTACTTCCAATCGGATACCGTGACGCACCAAACGATTGGTTGGTCAACTTACCAAAAGTTAGAAAAAGCCTTGATAAGTTTGTGACTGAAATCAAGTAGTCAAAAGTAGCATTAGAAATGTTTTTATCCTTTTACGAAGAAGCTTATCTTCGTAAAAGGATTTTAATTTATACGCATGAACGAGCAATTATTACTTCAGAATCAACTTTGTTTCCCCTTATATGCGGCATCTCGCCTCGTAATTAGAGCCTATCAGCCATTTTTGGACGAATTAGGAATCACCTATCCACAATATTTGGTCATGATGGTTTTATGGGAGGGTGACGAAATAACCGTGAATGAAATTGTCGAGAAACTGATGTTACAAACCAATACCGTTACACCCATGCTTCAACGGATGGAAAAAATGGGTCTCATCGAACGTCGTAAAGCAGAAAAAGACAAACGAGAAGTAATCATTGCCTTAACCAGCAAGGGGAAAACGATGCAAACACAAGCAGACGATATTCCTAAAAAGTTGGTAGAAACCCTACATCGTCAATCTTCGGAGGCGGTAGATACTAAGAAAATAGAAGAAATGAAGGAATGGCTTTATGCCCTTATTCATGCCAATAAAGACATTTAATCTCCTAAAAGGTATTACGTTTGCAAAGGGATATTCTGCATATTCGTAAAATACGATAGGTATCTTTTCCAAACGAAATTACGTTCATAGAAATCCCAATTCCCCCTCCATAACGACTGAATTTCTACACTCAGTCGAGTACTCTTGGTATTTTTTTTACCAATCGCTCAAGTAAAATCACAATAAAACAAGAAAATATAAATACAGTTATATTTTATCAAAATACAAATGTAGTAGTAGCCTAAAACTATGACGAACTTTGTGAACCATTAACCATTTTACATATCCAAAAAATAATCATTTATCCTTTAAATTTATGTCGAACCTGAAACTCAAAATTTCGCTTTTCATCAATTATTTCTTGTTCGCCATTTTATTGAACAGTGTTGGAACGGTTATCCTTCAGGTTCAAAACACCTATCACGTAGCAGCATCATCTGCTGGTACGCTCGAAGCATTCAAAGATTTAAGTATCGCTATCATGTCCTTTTTAGTAGCTTCTTACTTGCGTAAGTTAGGCTATAAAAATGCGATGCTCATCGCACTTGCATTGGTTACGGTGGCTTGTTTAGCGATGCCATCCATCAATACCTTTTGGATGACCAAGGTGCTGTTTGCTACCGTTGGTATCTCCTTCGCCCTCATCAAAGTTTCTGTTTATGCGACGTTAGGCATTGTAACAAAAGATAAAAGCGAACACATTAGCTTAATGAATTTTATTGAATCCTTTTTCATGATTGGTATCTTAACAGGCTATTTCCTTTTCAGTGGATTCGTTGACGATAAAAACCCTAGTTCAAATGCTTGGCTAAATGTATATTACCTCTTAGCAGGTATGGCAACTATTGCATTCGTTCTACTACTGAGTACAACTATACAAACAACTTCAGAAAACAGTTCATCAACAAACCATTCAACGCAAGGTTTTGAAGCCATGTTCCAATTGGCTCTCAAACCTGCGGTGTTGATTTTCATTGCAAGTGCGTTTATTTACGTATTGATTGAGCAAAGTATCATGAGTTGGTTGCCAACCTTCAATAGTAAAGTCCTGCATTTGCCTACTACATTAAGTATTCAGATGGCTAGTATCTTAGCAGCTTCTACGGCATTAGGACGCTTCATTGCAGGTATTGTTTTACGCAAAGCCCCTTGGTTACTCGTTCTTAGTACCTGTATTATTTGCTCAGGATTATTAGTAGTTGTTGCATTGCCATTAGCCAGTACAAACCAAACAAATATTATTCATGGTTGGGCTGATGCACCCTTAGTAGCATTCATATTTCCATTAATCGGATTTTTAATTGCCCCTATATACCCTGCCATTAATTCACTTATATTAAGCACATTACCATCCGAAAAACATGGGATGATGTCGGGCTTAATTGTGGTATTCTCTGCACTTGGAGGTACGACTGGCTCATTTATTACAGGACATATTTTCGATTCCTTCGGTGGACAAATAGCATTTTATTTCTCACTAATTCCCATGGTGGCCTTATTAATCTGTCTGTTCTTTTTCAAAAAACTCAACAATTGATTAGCCCATCTAAAAGCGGCAGTACGTGCGTACCATTAACCATTTTTTAAAATGAAAAATATAAATGTCTCTATGAATTTAGCTCTTGAACTTCAAGAGCTTTTTTCTGTTATCCAGCTTAGTGGATACTTTTCGGATTCCAAAACCTTTAATGATTGCATTCCCAAAAGTAACCCCGATACCATCTTAACAGCTTATCGTTCCGAAAAAGATAAGGATAATTTTGAGTTACCTAGTTTTATTGAGCAACACTTTCAATTACCGAACCACGATACCACTGAATATCACAGCGATACTTCAAAGTCCATTGAGCAACACCTTCATGAACTTTGGGATGTACTTACAAGACATTCGAACGCTCAAAGAGATTCTTGCATTTTACTACCTTTTCCCTACATTGTCCCTGGAGGTCGATTTCAAGAAATATATTATTGGGATAGCTACTTTACTATGTTGGGGCTTCAAGTAAGCAGACGGATTGATCTTATTGAAAATATGGTGGCTAATTTCGCCTACCTCATCGAAACGATAGGACACATTCCGAATGGTAATAGAAGCTACTATATCAGTCGTTCGCAACCTCCATTTTTTGCTTTAATGTTACAGCTTTTAGCAGAAGAGAAAGGCAAACAGTTCGTTTACACAATGTATGGTAAAACGCTCCAAAAAGAATACGATTTTTGGATGAAAAAATATAAACAATTTACTGATAATGAAGTTATTACCTACAGAAGGATAGTTGCATTAGACGAAAAACATAATTTAAATCGCTACTGGGACGACGACGACTGTCCACGACCAGAGGCGTTTAAAGAAGACCTTGAAGTTGCCCATCATGCTCCAGACCGAAATCCGTCACAAGTATATCGTGACATAAGAGCAGCAGCAGAATCAGGCTGGGATTTCTCTGGTAGATGGTTAGCCGATGGTATCAATTTATCCAGTATTCAGACGACTTCACTTATTCCTGTTGATTTGAATTGCTTGCTTTTGAATATGGAAGAAATGCTGTATCAACTAGCACAATTCGATAATGACTTGACCGCCATCAGTCATTATTCTACGTTAATCAAACAGCGAAAAGAAGCCATCAATACCTATTGTTGGGACGAAAGCACTGGTTTCTACTTCGACTATCAATTTGAGAAAAAAAGAACTACAGGTATTTTCACACTTGCAGCGGTATTTCCTTTGTTCTTTAAGGTTGCCTCCGAACGTCAAGCCGAGTTAGTTGCTACGACCTTAGAAAAAAACTTCTTGAAAAGTGGAGGTTTAGTGACTACCTTATCAGAAACATCCCAACAGTGGGATGCTCCAAACGGTTGGGCTCCTCTTCAGTGGATGGCATATAAAGGCCTACAAAACTACGGTTTCGATCAACTTGCCAATGAAATCAAGACGAGATGGGTTTCCTTGAACAAGCAAGTTTATACTGAAACAGGCAAAATGACCGAAAAATATAATGTGATTGATTCTGACAAAGCTGGTGGTGGTGGCGAATATCCCAACCAAGACGGTTTCGGATGGACCAATGGTGTGTTGTTGAAATTTCTTCAAGAAGATGTCTGATAAATAATACACAAGGGGTTGAGATAATGCCGATAAGGTATATTTCAACCCTTTTTGTTTTTATCAAGCTCTAAGTAATGCCTTACAATTTTGTCCTGCAAATTCACTCTCTTCTTAAAATTAGCTTAAAATAGCACCTTCGTGTTTGCTTCTTCCAAATTTGTATGCATTATTGCACTGAAATAAGCATTATCAAAACACCAACCACAACAAGTTTGATCAAAGTAATCTCTTGGGTGTTTAGAGTTTACTTTACCACCCACGAATATCATAATCGCTCAATGAAAAAAATCTTAATTTTTGCTACCTGTATGGTGCTTGGAGTAAATGTATATGCTCAGAAGAAGAAAAAACCGACTGGTAAAACTACCATTGACTCGACTCAATTGTTAAATAAAACGCAGCTTAAAGCAGGAATGCAAGAGGCGAAAGACATGATTGATGCAAGCCTTTCTTCAAAAGATTTGGTCGCAAACCAAAATGGAGAAAAACGTTTTTATGACAGTTATCCTATTTTTATGAAAGCAGGTGAAGAATTATTCATTGAACATTCTTCCGCTAGTTTTAGAGTAATGTTAGGTTTCAAAAATCCTGATAAAAAAATACCGACTGAATTCAGCTATGATTCGCAAGCATTCACGGGTCAAAGTTTCAATAAGTTTCATTACGTTGCAAGCACAACAGGAACATATACTTTGTTAGCCACGTCGATGGATGCAGGACAAGTGGGCAAATATCGTATCCAGAAAACCATCATTACCTCTGGTGCTATCGAAGCAAAATTAGATCCTCAGTTTAGCAAGCAATTTAAAGCCTTAGTGGCTTCGAAGAAAAATAACTTCAAAGACATTACAGGGGAAAAGGTCAAAAAAGACAAGAAAGATAAAGCCGTTCAGCAAGAACGTTATCTAACAAAGTTCGAATTGGTTACAGGGAAACCCGCAAGCATTATCGTTGATAACGGAGGACAAACAGCCAATTTCAAAAGCACTATTTTTGAAGGAGAAAGCCAAGATGATGCCAAAGCTTATTTCTCAGGACTAGTGAAACAGCTCCAAGTATTAACTCGCAACTGGACAGAACAGCCAGGCTCAGATATGAGTTATAGTGCTTCTACAGATACCGACATTATTGCTTTAACAGTAACATCTTCTGAAGATAAAAAGAAGAAAAAAACACTTTGGCAAGTTGTATTTGCTTACAATTAAGCAAGTCGATTTGACACATAAGTCATAACTAGCGTACTATTTTACAAACCTGTTTCGTTCTTTTGACAAAAGATTGAAACAGGTTTTTTTTATCGTTATTTTGCATAGAAAATTTATCACAATAAAACTCCAATTGATTTAAAACGAAAAATTAAGATGCTGAAAAGAATAATCATTGCCTCACTCCTTTTTAGTCCCCTCAATAGTTTATTATTCCAACATTCTGCTTTTGCCCAACAGGTAACTAATAAAGGTGTCAATTTTAGAAAAGTAGAAGATATTAAACAACTCTTTGAATTGGCTAAAAAGCAACATAAGAACGTGTTTATCGAAGCCTACTCCCCTACCTGTCATCATTGCGAAGCGTATATTCCTACCTTCCAAAAAGCAGAAGTTGGGGACTTTTACAACGCAAAGTTTATTAGTTACAAATTAGATGTTAGTCAGGCAAAGGTTGTTGCATTCTTAAACAAGAAAAACATCTGGATAGCCGCAACCCCAACGCTCTTGTTTTTCGATGCCGATGAAAACTTACTTCATATCACACCAGCAGGAGACGAAACAAATAGTGTGAAAGGCGTAATCACCTTTGCACAAACGGCACTTAATCCTGTAGAGCGTACTGCGAACTATAAAAGCATTTATCAAAGTGGAAATCGCCAGCCAGGTTTTTTATATAACTATGCCTACACTGCCAGAATGATGCGTGATACTACGGACAACATCACGGCAATGAACGATTATGCCAAAGCAACTCCTGAGAATCAATACGAAGAGAACATCAACTTTTTGATTCTACAAAAAATTGTCATTGATGACGAGAACCCAATCTTTAAGTACATGATGAATCACTTAGATACCTTCAATAAAAAATATGATCCAAAACTTGTAAAACAAACTGCCGAAAATATCATCATGTTTTCTCTTTATAGTTCAAGAGGAGCAAAATTTTCAGAAGCGAAGCGAAACGAAATGAAGGATAATCTGAGAAAATTGGGCATTGAAGAAAAATCAATAAATGGAAGATTTGCTGTTTCTGATGTTAACTTTTACTTAGAGCAAAAACAAGAGGATAAAGTAATGAATGCCTTAAAATCGTTTTATGAAGGCAAAAATATTCCAACAGCAGATTTAGAATTTTGGTGTAAATTATTCAAATCTAGAAATGTAAGTACGAATCTGATGTCATTACTAGGCACATGTAAATAGCCTTAAGTTTCTACTTATAAACAAAAAAGCCATCCGAAAAGATGGCTTTTTTGTTTTAGTACTTTAAAGAGTCAAAGCTTTACTGTGATTTCATTTAAGAATGTCCAACCACATTGACTGGACATTCTTAATTTTCATTACGGTGTCTTTTTGACCTTCTTAATTGTATATGGAGCACAAATCTGTGGAGGACAGCTTTGTAAGTAATAACCGCCATCTACGTATTTAACATTTCTACTAGGGTCACCTGCTGGTAATATTGGATCTACTGTATAGAAGCCAGTCAATCCAGTAGAAGAATTCACGTCACTGTCTATCTGATCATTAGTACCAGCATTCTGTACAGTTGTCGTCTTGCCTGCCGGAGTAACTATTTTTACTTGGTACGACCCTAACATTAAGCTATCAAACTTGTATCGTCCGTCTGTACCAGTGAACAATGTATCAATTGGTACCAATATTTGAGTATCTGTACTGTCAATTCCTACTTGATACAGTATAACTTGAATAGTAGGCAAGGCTGCATCTCCTAGATCTTGGATACCATTTTGATTGTTATCACAGAAAGTATAACCTTCCAAAGAACCGAAACGAGTTCCTAAACTATCAATATCCAGAACAAGACCAGCATCTACCCAACGATTGTCACGTTGAGAAGAACCTTGTGGTTTACTTGTATCAATAAATACAACATCACTAAGACCAGTTTCCATATCAGCATCACTATCTAACTTAACGCCCCATGTAATTGGGTTTTTATAAGTAAAGGTTGTGTCACTAAATTCTCCAGGTAGGAATGAAACTTGGTAATTCCCAGAAACTAAGTTCTCAAACAAATAATGTCCAGTCAAGTCTGTGTAAGTTGTATCAAATTCAACAAAGTTACCTGGTGTTGATTCTTTATATAACACTACTCGGAAATCGGCAACTGCTGAATCTGTCGAATCTTGACGACCATTTTTGTTCTCATCAAACCATACATAATCTCCAATCGAACCAAAACCAACTACTGCAACGTCAACTG
>JBMLRK010000392.1:0-8252 GCA_049241065.1 Spirosomataceae bacterium | reverse complement strand
TACTTGGGTTCGCTTACTTTTTCTTCGCTCCTTTTTTCTGAACGATTTCGTCATTCTTTAATTTCTTAGAAACCGTTAAATAAGGACCCGAAATGATTTCTTCACCTTTGGCTAATCCTGATAAAATTTCGATGTTTTCAAAGTCTGAAATACCTGTTTTTACCTCTTTCAACTTGGCGTGATTATCTTTCGTTAATACAAAAACAACTTCTTTCAACTTATCCTTTTTCGGTGCTTCTTCTTGTGTGTCATCAGCTTCGCCTTCTGATTTTTTATCCTCCTCTTTCGCATTTGGGTCACGAGTGGTTACGGCTGTCAATGGAACAGACAAAACACCATTTTTACGTTCGGTAATAATTTCTACCGAAGCAGTCATTCCTGGTTTTAAAGGATATGAATGTCTGCCTTTGATAAGGTCTTGATACGAACTACGAAGAATTCTAATTTTTACCTCAAATTCCGTCACTGCATCGGTACTTGATGAAGTTGCCGTACTTAACCCATTGGCCGAACTCGCCACCTCATAAACAACCCCTTTAAATTTACGTCCAGAAGTACTGTAAGCATCCACATCAATGATTACGGTATCATTTTGAGAAACTCGTGTAATATCGTTTTCGTTGACATTCACCCGAACTTCCATTTTATTTAGGTTGGCAATACGTAATAACTCTGTACCTGCCATTTGAGAAGTACCTACAACACGCTCACCCAATTCTACATTTAACTTTGAAATTGTTCCACTTTGTGGGGCATAAATACTTGTTTTAGTCAAGTTAGTACGAGCTTCTTTCATAGTTGCTTCGGTACTTTTTATCGTAAAAACAGCCGCTTGGATATTAGCTTTTGCCGATTCGACATCTTGCTTTGCAATGGCTACCTGAGAAGCAACGGCATCAAAATCTGCATCTGAAATCACTTTATCGTCGTGTAGTTTTTTATTACGGTCAAAGTCAATTTTTGCTTTTGCCAAACGAGCTTCCGACTGGGCAAGCATGGCTTTACTCTGTTCTAAAGATGCTTTAGACGAGTTCACCTGAGCTTCTGTACGAGCCATTACTGATTCGTAATTATCGGGTCTGATTTTTAAAAGCAATTGTCCTTTTTGAACCGAATCGCCTTCGCTTACGTAAAGAGCCACAATTTCTCCAGAAACATCGGGTGATAATTTCACCTCAATTTCAGGTTGTACTTTTCCTGATGCAGAGACTCTTTCGATAATATCCACAACTTTTGCTTTTGCAGTTTCTACCTCTGTGGCTGGTTCTTTCATAATCCAACCTTGCTTTTTAGCAAAAATAACTCCCCCGATCACGACAGCAAGGGCTACCAGAATTCCAATCCAAACTTTTTTTGTTGACGACATTGTTGCCATAGCTATATGTGAGTATGTGAATGCTTAATTGAAACGAATAACAAATGCCTAGAATACTAAAGGCTTATTTTGATAGTAATCTAAAATTTTGGTTCTGAACACGTAGTCGTATTTTGCTTGTGCTAGATTAGCTTTTGCCTTATCGAGGTTTGTTTTTTGCAAGCTGTAACTCACATAATCAATTGCTCCCGCATTAAAACGGCTTTCAGCAGCCCGATACGACTCTTCTAAAGCACTCACCTGCACCGTTAAGGCATCATAACGTTTGGCGGCATTGTTCATATTGGTATAAGCCGTTTCGATATTCTGACGAAGCGTTTGACGAGTCTTTTGAGCTTCAAATTCAGCATTCAATTTTTGTACTTTTGCCTGAGCAACCCGTGTACGGTTGTTGTAACGAGTGAAAATAGGAATAGACGCATTCAAACCAAAGCTGTAATTACTCGAATTACTCAACTGGTCAAAATAGCCCACTGTTCCTGCTTCTACTGCTTTGGCTTGTTGTACGTTTAAGGGATAATCCTGTCCATTAAAATTTACTGTCCCTAAATACGTACTTGTGGTGCCATCAATGACATACTTTTTCTGAGCATTCGATTGATTTGCTCCCCAACTTGCAAAACCACTGAGTGTTGGCAAAAAGCCTGCTTTAGCAATATCAATGCTTTTCTCCGCACTTTTAATACGAATATCCGAGGCTTTCACTAAAGGTTGTGAGCCTTCTGCTGTTTGAAAAATACTATTCAAAGACACATCGTAGCTTTCTTTGGAAGGAATGGGAACACTAATACGAGTAAGCGAAACATCACTGATTGTGGTATCATTCATTAATTGTAATAAAGAAAGTTTGGCTAAGGCCAAAGTGCTTTCGTTATTGATAACAGTCGTTTCTTCACTCGCTAATTGAGCTTTTAGGTCAAAGACATTGGACTGAGGTAAAGAACCTGCTTTTACCAATTTATCCGTTCTTTCAATCTGTAGTTTTGTGATAGCCGTCTGACTTTGAGCGATACTCAGTTGGTCTTCTGCATTCAGTATATTAAGATAGGCTAATACGACTTGCAGGGAGATACTTTCCTTCATGGCTTGCAAATCGAATTCGCTTGCTTTTAACAGCAAATCATTCTGGGCGATGGTATTTTTCAACACATAGCCGTTAAAAATCATGACGTTTGAATTTACGCCCAATGAGTTGTAATTGATATTTTTAGACGCAAAACTGTTGGTAAAAGGGTCTAAGCTTCGACCAAAGTTGAACGACTCGTTAACCGACCCCGAAACGGTAGGTAGCTGATTATTCTTTGCTTGTTGAAAAGTCAACTGAGCATTTTTAATCTGAAGTTCACTTTGTTTGACCTGAATATTATTCTTCAACGCAATATCCACCGCCTCTTGCAGACTTAGCGGCACGGCGTTCTCCTTTGCTTGGATAGCAGTCTGTGCAGTTGCTTTCCATGTAAACAAGGCCAAAAGGAGGTATGTTGTAAGTACTATCTTTTTCATATAGTGTATTTTAGCCCAATGTTACGGACTAAAACCATGCCTTAAAATACAATTAGGATAAACGGCTGTGAGTAAAGGATAAATGGAAAAATGCTATTCAACGATTTTGTACAATTGTTTAGCACGTTTTCTTGAAACGGCATTGAAATGCCACCATTCGTATTCGATGGGCATAAAACCTGCGGCTTTCATCACCTTACGTAATAACAAGCGATTATCTAATTGCTGACGACTAAGTTTACCAATTTTCAAGAAATAAGTTTCTTTTTTGGGGTAAGCCAAATCACCAAAGAAATCGTATTTCGTTCCCATGTCAAGAGCTTTGCCATCAGCAGTAGCAATAGTCAAATCGACGGCACTTCCGTAATTATGGATAGAGCCTTGAGCAGGATTAGCCACGTATTTTTCTCGTTCTTTTACCGAATATTGACTCAGGGTATTCCATAGGATTTTTTGAACACTAGCAGGGCGACCTGCATCATAAACTAAGAGTCGATAATTGGGATGTGTTTTTTGTAATAATCGGTTGGCTTCAGCCAGCATTGTTGCAGGATTCTTTTGCATGAAAGCGTGTTTGAGGCAACCATAAACGTCTTTACCCATAAAGTTATCGGATGTAGCGTATTTTAACTCCACTAAAAGGCTCGCATCAAGGTCTTGAATATTGATAAGCCCCTGCTTTGCCATCTGCTGCTCAAAAGAGCAAATAGGCTTTATTTTAGTTTGAGCGTGACATATCATAAGTGTTTGAGTAAAAAGAAATAAGAAAGAGAATATATTTTCTCTTTTAAAAATGATAGCCATGATATAGGAAGTTTAATAATTAATAATTTATCATCTTCATGCAAATCTCTATTTGGATGAAAAAATACCCTTAAAATGAGTATTCGTATAAATTTACTTGTATTTTCGTAAATTCCCCCAAATGGATAACCTGAAAATCAGACATTAATAATCATAACTATCATGGCTTTAAACTTTTTATGGATTGCCTTTTTTGTCGTTGCTTTTGTGGTAGCACTTTTTAAACTGATTGTTCTAGGAGATACCGAAATTTTCAAATTGATTATCGATGGAATGTTCGATTCTTCGGAAACGGCTGTGATGAAAATTGCGTTGCCTTTGGCTGGGGTTATGACTTTTTTTATGGGTCTATTAAACATCGGAGAAAAAGCAGGAGCTATTAACTTTCTGGCTCGAATTACAGGTCCTTTTTTTAGCCGTCTTTTTCCAGAAATCCCTGCTAATCATCCTGCAAATGGGCAAATGATTATGAATTTTTCGGCGAATATGCTGGGACTAGATAATGCTGCCACACCATTCGGACTCAAGGCAATGCAAAGTTTACAAGAACTGAATCCAAATAAAGCAGTTGCCTCCAATGCTCAAATCATGTTTTTGGTCTTGCATAGTGCAGGGCCTGTATTGATTCCTTTGAGTATCATGGCTCAACGAGCAATTTATGGTGCAGTGGATGCTTCTGATATTTTCATTCCCTGTTTGATTGCTACCTATGTGGCAACTTTGACAGGTTTACTATTTGTTGCTTTTAAACAAAAAATCAACTTACTCGACCCTGTTATTCTGTCTTGGTTGGGAGGAATTACTGCTTTTATTGGCGTAGTATTATGGTATTTTTCAAGTATTCCGAAAGAGGAAATTGAGAAGATTTCAAAGGTGGTCAGTAATTTAATTTTGTTCACGTTCATTGTTTCCTTTTTGTTAGGAGCATTACGTAAAAAGGTGGATGTGTTTGATGTGTTTATTGAGGGAGCAAAAGGAGGTTTTGAAACCTCTGTTCGGATTATCCCCTATTTAGTAGCGATGCTGGTGGGAATTAGTGCGTTACGAAATTCGGGAGCGTTAAATATGGTGGTCGATGGCATGAAATATCTAGTAGCTTTGGCAGGAATGAATACAGACTTTACCGATGCCTTGCCAACAGCTCTAATGCACCCATTAAGCGGGGGCGGGTCTCGTGCCATGATGATTGATACCATGAAGACCTTTGGCCCTGATTCCTTTGCAGGACGTTTATCTTGCGTTTTTCAGGGTTCTGCCGATACCATTTTCTATGTAATTGCACTATACTTTGGTTCTGTGAATATTAAACAAACTCGCTATACACTTTGGGCAGGACTAACAGCTGATTTAGCTGGTATCATCACGGCCATCTGGGTTAGCTATTTGTTTTTCCATTAATATTTATACTCAAAGGTATCAAGTTTGCAAAGCAACATAGAATACATCGCTATTTAAAATTTGATAATCAATCACTTATATTGTTTACTACGTTCATATATGATTCTTAACATAAATAGGTCTTAGTACTTAGTTCAACGCTGTTTTATAAATTATACTATTTTGAAATTGTTTGAAGAGAATACACTTATCAACCCTAGAATTGTGGTGGTAGGTTTGGGATATGTTGGGCTTCCACTAGCTGTAGAGTTTGGTAAAAAGTATCATACCATAGGGATTGATATTAATCCGACGAGAATAGAGCAATTAAATGATGGCTATGACAAAACACTTGAGTTGACAAAGCTACAAGTGCAAGAAGCCGTCCATTTAACCTTTACGTCATCGTTTGAAAATCTCAACTCGGTAAATGAAACGACCGTTTTTATTATTACTGTTCCTACTCCTATTGATATTTTTAAGCGACCTAATTTACAGTTCTTACAAGCTGCAAGTCAGGATGTTGGTAAGATATTGAAAAAAGGGGATGTTGTCGTTTATGAATCAACGGTTTACCCTGGTTGTACAGAAGACGACTGTGTTCCTATTTTAGAACAAACAAGCGGTTTAACATTCAATCAAGACTTTTTTTGTGGTTACTCACCAGAACGCATCAATCCTGGCGATAAAGTACGAACGCTGACGAAAATACTAAAAATCACCTCTGGAAGTACCCCTGACATTGCCACATTTATTGATAAACTCTACGATTCCATTTTAGAAGCAGGGACTCATAAAGCATCGTCAATCCGAGTAGCAGAAGCGGCTAAATTAATTGAAAACTGCCAGCGAGATGTAAATATTTCGTTTGTAAACGAATTAGCGTTGATATTTGACCGCATGGGAATTGATACAACCGAGGTCTTAGAAGCAGCGGGCACAAAATGGAATTTTCTGCCATTTAAGCCTGGTTTAGTGGGCGGTCATTGTATTGGTGTTGACCCTTATTATATGATTCACAAAGCCAAAAGTTTGGGTTACTACCCAGCCGTAATTGGTGCTGGAAGAAGAATCAACAACAATATGGGTGTCTTTGTAGCCAATAAGGTAATCAAATTGATGATTCAAAAAGAGATACCTATTAAACGTGCTAAAGGGCTTATTTTAGGCTTTACTTTCAAAGAAAACTGTCCAGATATTCGTAATACTGGAGTAGTTGAGGTGTATAAAGAGCTAACTTCTTTTGGTATAGATGTTGACATTTATGACCCTTGGGCAAACAAAAATGATGTCAAGACGGAATACCATTTATCCTTGACAGACCAATTATATTCAGATTATGATATGGTTATTTTAGCCGTAGCTCATCGTGAGTTTGAGACTATGAATATCTCCTCTTTCACGAAAAAGAATCACGTGTTTTTCGATATTAAATCAATTATAGATAAAAATCAGGTTGATGGACGCTTATGAAACAGCACCGCAAGTAGATGTAATTATTCCTTGTTATCAGCTTCTTGCATTCAATAAACATCATTTTGAAGACTTAGTTTCATCGTTATGTACACCAGAGAATCGAGTGTATATCCATCGTATCATTGTGATTAATGACGACCCTCAGGAAGATATAGCCAGTTTCATTGAGTTGGTATGTAATGAAAAAAACATATACGCTAAGGTACAGCTCGTTCAAAATACGCATTGTTTAGGACAAGGGGCTGCAAGAAATCTAGGAGCTAGTTATGCAAAGGCAAGCTATCTGCATTTTATTGACCAAGATGATTTTATTACGAAAGACTTTTATCAACAGGTTTTGTTTCCTAAAGTAGATTGTGGTCTCGCTTCGTTAGTCGTGTATGACCATGGTCAACTTCGTAAACACCACCGTCTTTGGACTGATTGGTGGTACAAGCGGGCAAGTAAGGTGGCAGATTTGAGCTTTTTTATGTTTGCTAACCTTGCAGTTTCTCCAGGGCAATATGTCATCAAAAAAACGATCTATGAAGAGATTGGTGGATTTCCAGATTTGAAAAATAAAGGCTCAGATGATTTTGGTTTTTTGTTTCAACTCTGCGAGAGTAATGCTACTTTTTCATTTGCAGACAAAGCGATTTTCTATCATCGCTTACATGAGAACCAAGGGAAAAAACAATTAAATATCACGTTATCAGTCAAGGAATTTCTGAATACAATAGCAAAACCGAAAAGATTCTTTTTAAGAATTAATCATCAATTAAGGCAATACGTTTTCTTTGAACAAGTGCTATCGAAAATATGCTATAAACTATTCTTTTCGTAGCCTATGGATTTCCCTTTTTACACATTATTACTAATCACTTATCTGTTTATCAGCACATTAATACTAATCAAAAATAAGGTAGTGACTATTTTATTTTGGATGAAAGCAATGTTGTTGATACATGTGTTAGGTGATTATTTTTCGGACGATTTCTGGGAGGCTGAACCAATTCGATTAGTCTCTTATGATTTCATGACGGCTATTACTATGCCCATGCGAGAACTTGGCAATAGTTTGTTATTACTCGGTTTACTGTTGATAGATGTAGCCTATTTGATAGCAAGTTTATTGAACTCGAAAAATCTACTCGTTCTAAAAAGCAATCAAATAAGAACTCCTTTTTATCTGATGTTTGGCTTGTTCATTAAATTAAGCCTATTAGGCTATCTCTCGTTACTCAAAGGCGAATTTACGATTGACATAAAACCCGAAGACACGCTTGGAATTAGTGCATTTATTCATATTTCTGAATTTCTAATTCCGATGGGCTTAGTCTTTCGCCATGATTTATCGAAAGACTTAAACTACAAAAAAGTCCTTGTTGACTTTGTATTGTTATTACTAATTTCTAGTTTATCGCACTCCAAGGCTCAGATTATTAATTACATCATTACCTACTTAATTCCGCTCTCCCTATTTTATGGGGTCAGAAAGACATTTTCTCTCATTCTGAACATTCGCTTTATCCCTTTATTAATTCCAGCCTTTGTTTTAATTGCACTCAAAACACAGCTTCGTAGTAATCAGGAAGTCGCAATAGAAAAGGGCAACATTGTTAGCAATGTGATAGGCGGAGCTTCTGCAAGACTTTTAGGAGGTATTCATCGAGCATTTATTTACATGACCGACAGTATCGTAACAAGGCATGAATTAACCATGGGCGGAGCCTATCAT
>JBMLRK010000391.1:16266-17328 GCA_049241065.1 Spirosomataceae bacterium | reverse complement strand
TTTCTTTCGAAGTGTTTGTCGTTTTTCGTGATGCAAAAGTACTAGGTTTTTTTTTAACTTCCAAACTCATTTCTTAAAATAAATTTAACAAAAACGTTAAATGACTTATTTTTAATATGTTACTCGTGAAAAAAAAATTAAAATATTTTTCACGAGTTTAATAAAATGCGTTAAAACTACTTCATCGTGTACTTAAAAGCCACTCCAGATAGAATAAATCCAGAAGTTGTGGCACTGGAAAAGACTTTATAATTGACTTTCATGATACCACTCGCTCCTAAATCTTGGGCTTGAGCTACTAAATCTTTCATTAAATCTCGTTTTTGCTGCTCGTCATTTCCACGATTTAGCATTCTTCCTTTATGCTCTTGATCTGGTGTCAGCGGATATTCTCCTGTTAAGGATAGCTTTTTTAGTTCTTCATAAGCAGTCTGTGGCTTATCATCCCCTTGCAATATTTCAATTGGATAATGGTCTTTCCCTCCAAAATCGAATCCAGTTCCTGCATCATAGCCACCTTTTTCATAATTTGGACGATAATAGGAAGAGGTTTGTGCAGGTTTAGAACAAGAGGAAAGTAATCCCATTACAAGAAGGTATCCAATAGCTGCAAAAATCGTTGTCTGTCTCTTTATCATATTCAATCGCACCCTCCGCAGAGGTCTTTAAGTTTCTCTGAACAAATTTAACGTTGATTTGGGCTTTTTGGTACAAATAAGCTTATTTCTTTGTTGTTAAAAACTGTTAAAGGGGGGGGAAGGCAGAGAGGCAACAAGGCACAATGGCAAAGAGGCTCGGAGGAAAAGAGGCAACGAGCCGGAGAGACAAATTAGCCCTGAAGGGGCAACATCCATCAGGATAGGGTGAAGCCCTATTAAATAGGCAACGTGGCAGTGAGGAAAAGAGGCAATGAGTCCAAACAGCCCTGAAGGGACGACATACCTCAGAATAGGGTGAAGCCCTATCAAATAGGCAACGTGGCACGGAGGAAAAAAGGCAACCAGTCCAAACAGCCCTGAAAGGGCAACATACCTCAGAATAGGGTGAAGCCCTATCAAAAAT
>JBMLRK010000391.1:3527-16166 GCA_049241065.1 Spirosomataceae bacterium | reverse complement strand
CCTCCCTACAAGTTATCGCTCGCTAAAACAGGTTTCATTCTTTCTCCTAACTCTTCAGATGCTTTTACTAGTGGTAAACGAACTTCAGAAGAACAAATGCCTTTTATTTCTAAGATTTTCTTTACTCCTACAGGATTACCTTCTTCATATAACAACGGATCAATTGTTAAGAAATCACCCAAGGTATTACGAGCCGTTTTGAAATCACCGTCTAATGCAGCGTGAATCATTTCTGTAAATTTAGCAGGTGAGGCGTTAGCAATAACAGACATCACCCCTACTCCGCCGCAAGCAATGATTGGCACTCCTTGAACATCATCTCCAGAAATAATCAAGAAATCGTCAGGTTTTCCTGCATAAATTTCCATCACTTGTTCGATAATACAAGAAGCTTCTTTGATACCGATGATATTTGGGTGTTTTGCCAAAGTCAAGGTAGTAGCAGAAGACATATTGATACCTGTACGTCCAGGAATATTGTACATGATAACAGGGACAGGACTTGCATCTGCTACGGCTGTGTAGTGAGCAATTACTCCTCTAGCTCCTGGTTTATTATAATAAGGACAAACCGTTAGGATAGCATCAATTCCTGTAAAGTCTAATTCTTTAATCGTTTCAAGTACTTCAAGTGTGTTATTCCCTCCTAGTCCATAAACAATTGGCAAGTTCTTAACATTTTTCTCTTGAATAAACGCTAATATGTTCTTTTTTTCTTCTTGTGTTGTGGTTGCAGATTCGCCTGTTGTGCCTTGAACCAATAAATAATCGACTCCTCCGTCACTTACATGTTGAACTAATCTTGCTAGTCCATCATAATCAATACTCCCATCTTCAAACATTGGCGTTACCAATGCGGGTGCTACACCATGAAATTTTGGTCTCATTCTCCTTATGTATTTAATTGATAATTGCCAACTGATAATTGACAATTGATAATTATTAATTGTTCAATGCTAACATAGCTAAAAATTCTTCTTCGCTAATAATCTTTACGCCTAGCTTTTCAGCCTTTTGGAGTTTTGAAGGTCCCGCTTCATCGCCTGCAATCAAGAAATTAAGTTTACCCGAAACTCCCGAAAGCACTTTCCCTCCATTGGCTTCAATCTTGGTTTTTAGTTCATCTCTACCAAATTGCTGGAAAGTCCCCGAAATTACGAAAGTTTTTCCTTCCAACGTATTGCCTTCCATAAGTATTTCAACGGCTTCCTGTACAAATTGAAGCCCTGCTGCTCTCAAACGCTCAATAAAGCCCCTATTTTCAACATCTTCAAAATACGAAACGACACTATCCGCAATTCGCTCCCCCACTTCTGGGACTTGCAATAAACCTTCTTTAGTGGCTGCCATCATCGCATCAATATTGCCAAAATAAGACGCTAGTTTCTCTGCAACCGTAGCCCCTACAAAACGAATTCCAATAGCAAATAACACCTGCTTAAAAGGAATTTCTTTCGATTTTTGAAGTCCTTGCAAAATATTATTGATGGATTTATCTTTAAAACCTTCTATGCCTAGCATACGTTCGTAGGTTAAATCGTATAAATCTGCTGGATTTTTCACCAGTTCTCGTTTGTAAAAAGCCTCAATGGTTTCAGCACCAATGTTTTCAATATTCATCGCTTTTCGTTGAATAAAATGTTCAATTTTTGCCTTTATTTGAGGGGGACAACCTTTTTCATTCAAACAATAATGGTTGGCTTCGCCTTCTTTTCTGACCAAAAGTGAATCACATTCTGGGCAATAACTTGGAAAATGAACGGGTTCAAACGAAGATAGTCTTTTAGATAAATCGACACTTGTAATTTTAGGAATAATCTCCCCTCCTTTCTCCACAAATACGGAATCTCCTATTCGTAAATCAAGGCGTTCTATTTCGTTGGCATTATGTACACTCGCCCTTTTAACCACTGTTCCTGCTAAAAGAACTGGTTTTAAATTCGCTACTGGGGTAATATTTCCCGTGCGACCTACCTGATAACTAATGGATTCTAAGGTGGTAATGGCGGCCTCCGCTTTGTACTTAAACGAAATAGCCCAACGTGGCGACTTTGCCGTATAACCTAGTTGTTCTCGCTGTTCGAAGGAATTCAATTTGATCACAATACCATCGGTATTAAGGGGCAATTCATGTCGTTTTTCTTCCCAAAATTGAATATACGCTATCACCTCAGCAATTGAATTACACTTTTTCCAAGTAGGTGACACGTTAAAACCTGCGGTTTGTAACCATCCAAGACTTTCTTCATGAGTTTTAAAAACAGGACTTTCTGCTAAAAATTGATACGCATATAAATCCATTTTCCGACGAGCCACCACGGCGGAATCCTGCATTTTAAATGTCCCAGAAGCGGCATTTCGTGGATTTGCCAATAGGGGTTCTCCAATATCTTCCTTTTCTTTATTTAAGAATTCAAAAGAGGACAAAGGCATGAAACCTTCTCCCCTGACTTCGAACGACGTTAATCCCTCAGGAATATGACTTGCGTCCACCTTCAAAGGAAGTGTTCGAATCGTTTTTACATTGGCCGTAATATCGTCCCCACGAACACCATCACCACGAGTAACCCCACGAGTTAAAATTCCATTTTCATACCACACAGCCAAGGCTACCCCATCAAATTTCAATTCACAGATATATTCGTAGGTCTGCCCCTCTAGTCCCTTACGAACACGTTCATCAAAATCTTCTAATTCTTGTGCATTATATGTATTTCCTAAAGAAAGCATTGGAAAACGATGTGTAACCGATTCAAAAGCTTTAGAGACAGTCCCTCCCACTCGGTGGGTCGGAGAATCTTCTCGAACAAAAGCTGGATAAGCTTGTTCTAACTGCCCTAACTCAAGCAGTAATTGATCAAACTCAAAGTCAGAAATATCCGACCCTTCGCCTTGATAATATTGATACGAATAATAGTTGAGTTTATCGGTTAATTCATTAATCCGTGCTTGATGATTCATAACTACTACACTAATTTGGGTTGAAAGAAATCTTTTAACAGCATGATTCAGCCATTATTACGGCTGTCTCTATCTCCATTTTATAAAACGTAACTTCTTCTGAATGGCTGAAAAATTCAGAAAATTAGTCAAAATTAAATCAATTAAATGAAATTCACAGGTAAGTATTCATTTAAAGTGGGGATTTTCAAAAGTTATTTCGCACCCATACCGCATAAATTATTAAATTTGTGTCCGAACGGTTCATCCACGTGAAGAACCCAATAATCCGCTTTATTAATTTTGAAATTATATGAAAAAGTTATTACTCCCACTATTATTCCTATTTAGTATCTCAACGACAGCTTTTGCTCAGAACCTCAGTATTGGACTTAGAGGTGGACTGGCTGTCGGTTCTTCTGCTGGAACAGGAATAATTCGCACACCAGAAGCATCAAGAATTGGATTTACAGGTGGAGTATTTGTAAACTTACCCATCAATAGTGATTTTAATATTTCACCCGAACTATCCTATATTCAAAAAGGCTTCATCAATAACGGCATCTCTCAATACAGTGATTACATCCAATTTGCAACTACCTTAAAAATTAACATGGGTGACGCTCCTGTATATACTATTGTTGGTCCATTTGTTAGTTATCTCCCAACCGTAAATGACTTAGCACCAGAACAAAAATCGCTTGAAGCTGGGGGTATATTTGGCTTTGGGTATCGACTAAATGAACGTCTTTCACTAGAAGGTCGTTATCAATTCTCTAATCATATCTGGGAGTCATTAAATCGTGAAAGATTCAGAAATACGGCCATAGACTTTTCGCTTTGCTATCATTTTTAATTAGCATTTGATAGCAAAACTCAAGAATACTAGGTGACTAATTCAATCTGAATGCGTCTTTAAAAGGTCTCATACACCTATCATGAGCCTTTAAAACCATCACCTGTTGTATTTTTGATATGTTCCGCTTACGTCTAACAGTTCTACTATTGAGTTTTTTTACAGTAAAAAATTATATAAATGCTCAAAAAATTACGCCCCAATTTGGAATAAGAATGGGCTACACTTTTTCAGGAAAGTATGGGAGTTCATTCTTTCACATGCCTCAGTATTCCAGGCTGGAGTTATCTCCTGGCATTTTCATGCGTTTCCCACTTAGCAACGATTTTTCATTATCTTCTGAGATAAACTATGTTCAGAAGGGGTTTCGTGTTGATAGTGTACAGGTTTATAGTGATTGTATAAGACTAAATTTGCTATCTAACATCCGTTTAGGCATCACCAAAACACACCTTACCTTAGGCCCGTTTGTGAGTTACCTCCTCAACAAAAGTATTCATACACCTCAAGAAAAGAGTTTAGAACTGGGTGGCACCATTGGCTTAGGATTTGAACTGAGTCAACGCCTTCGTTTAGAGTCTCGCTATCATGCTTCCAGTGAAATTTGGGCGTTTGATTATGGTCTTTTACGAAATACATTCCTAGAAATTTCCCTCACCCATACCTTCTAAAATAGGCATTACTAACTTGTTCGCATACTTGGTATTAATAATTTGAGTAATTTTGACAAAAATCACTAGCACCTGCTAATCCAGCTAGGTGAATTTCGTTTTTAGAACCCAAGTTTGATGAAAAATGTATTAATTGCCCCTTCGGTACTTGCTGCCGATTTTGCTAACCTTCAACGTGATATTGAAATGGTAAATGCCTCTGAGGCAGATTGGTTTCATATTGATGTAATGGATGGCCACTTTGTTCCCAATATCTCATTCGGGATGCCTGTAATTGAAGCAATCAACAAGCACGCTAAAAAACCGTTAGATGTGCATTTAATGATTGAAAATCCTGATTTATATTTAGAAGAATTTAAACGTATTGGAGCTTCAAACATCACCGTACATTATGAAGCCTGTAAGCACGTTCATAGAACAATTCAACAAATCAAAGCGTTAGGCTGTTTAGCTGGAGTTGTATTAAACCCTGCAACGCCTGTATCTGTTTTGGAAGAAATTCTACCTGATTGCGACATGGTATTATTGATGTCGGTAAACCCAGGTTTTGGGGGACAAAAATTCATTGAATCGACTTACGACAAAGTTCGTAAATTACGTAAGATGATTAATGACAAAGGGTTAACAACATTAATTGAAATTGACGGGGGCGTTAACCAAGAAACAGGAACAAAATTAATCGAAGCGGGTGCTGATGTACTGGTGGCTGGTAGTTTTGTATTTAGCTCAAGCAACCCAACCGAAACGATTGCTAAATTAAAAAGCATTGCTATTTAGGTTTTAGGACACTCCATATAAAAGGTAAATAGCTAGTTATTTCTTAAAAACTGTTATAAAGCTTTTTGTATATACTATTTTAGTAATTTCAGCGTCATTAGGAAACAATCGCTTAATGACGCTGAAAACCACTTCGAGTAATAAATCACTTGTTTTGCTCAAACAGAAATTTTGCGATTGAATTTATTGCGATTCGTTACCGAGAGGCTGTGTCAAGAGTTAAAAGTTTATAAGATTAAAGATATATTATTTTAGAAAAAATGCTTTAACCTTTGAACGCCGAACTTCTCACAGACCTCCATTCTCTTCATAATATCGAATACCATGAAACTCTTTTTGTCGATACTGCTCCTTCTAATTGGCTTTAATACCTTTTCCCAAAAAGTTTATTGGGCAAGTAAGGTAGTGGCCTATTCGTCAGAATATTCAGATGCACAAAGTAATTCTGAAAATAGAGCTATTCAGGCATTAGGAAGACCGAATAAAGTTCCTTTCGGAAAAAGTGCTTGTGCTTGGCAACCGCTTATTCAGGACAATGAACTACAGGATGAATTTTTGATTGTGAGTTTTGATACCCTCATGCCAATCAGTCAAATCGCTATTGTACAAAACTTTGGACAAGGCTGTATCACCAAAGTAGAAGTATTTGATGAATATAATAACCTAAGACCCATTTGGACGAATAATAATCCTCCTTCTGCCGACATTGGGAAAACCCTTAATTTGACATTCCCACTTACTAAATATAAAGTGCGTAGTGTCAAAGTAATGCTAAATACGGCAAGAGTAAGAGGTTGGAATCAAATTGATGCCATTGGTATTTCTCAGAGCGAAACCCCAATTAGAGCCACTATTCGCATTGCGGATGGCCTACCAAAAGAAATTATCAAAGAGAATTTAGGCAAAAATATTAATTCCCCTTACAGAGAAATCTCCCCTGTAATTTCTCCCGATGGCAAAACCCTATACTTTACTCGCTGGGAACATCCACAGAATGCAGGCTCTCTAAAAAAGCAAGATATTTGGTATAGCGAGCTACAGGGAGATAAAACATGGGGTATTGCGAAGCCTTTTAGCTTTCCTATCAATAATAATGAACACAATGCACTCTGCTCCATTTCTCAGGATGGCAATACCATTATTCTCAATAATGTATATTTAACCAATGAAGAAATGACGAGAGGGGTATCTACTTCGCATAAAACTCCTTCTGGCTGGAGTTTCCCGAAAGCACTTCAAATTCAGCACTTTAATAACCTTTCAGATTACGACGAATATAGCTTATCACCCAATGGTCGTGTATTGATTTTAACGGCTAAACTTAGAAATACCATTGGTGGCAAAGATTTGTATGCTACCTTCTTAAACGCAGATGGAACTTGGTCTGAGCCAGTGAACATGGGAATGGATGTAAATACGGCGGAAGATGAAAGTGCTCCCTTTATTGCTAGTGATGGTAAAACCATGTACTTTTCGACCAAAGGTTGGGCAGGCTTTGGTGACAACGACATTTTTGTGAGCAGACGTTTAGATGATACTTGGACACGCTGGTCTGCACCAGAAAACTTAGGCCCCAATATCAACACAAGTGGTTGGGATGGCTATTTTTGTTTGAGTGCCAAAGGTGATTATGCTTACTTTAGCTCTCGTGAAAACTCACTCGGGCAAGAAGATATTTTCAGACTAAAAGTTCCAGAAAGCGTTAAACCACAAACCGTTATTCAAGTAACAGGTACAGTACTCAACGTTGCTGATAATAAACCTATTGCTGCCAAAATCAATGTACAATCGCTTGAAGATAGCGATACTATTTGCGTGAATTATGACCCGCAAACAGGAGAATATAAACTCATGCTTCCAACAAAACGCTCTTATGGTATTTCGGCATCTAAGAAAGGATTTATGGCTGTATCAGAACGGATGGATATTGAAGACGAAAAAAACTACCGTGAAGTAAAGAAAAATCTATACATGCTTCCGATTGAATCTGGACAAAAAATGACCTTAAACAGTGTTTATTTTGAACAAAGTAAATTCGATTTATTGCCCAACTCGTTCAACGAACTCAATCAGATTGTGACAACCATGAAGGAAAACCCTAGCATGGAAATTCTATTAGAAGGTCACACCGACAATCAGGGCGATTGGAATGCCAACTTACTTTTGTCAAAACAACGAGTAGAAGAAGTACAAAAATACCTTGTTCGTCAAGGAATTTCTAAATCACGTATTCAAATTCAAGGCTTTGGCTCTACCCGCCCATTAACAAGTAACAATTCGGAAGAAAAAAGAAAATTGAACAGAAGAGTGGAGTTTACCATCGTCAAAAAATAAAAACAAAAAAAACGTAAATAGTTCTATCTTTTCCTAAATTGTGTTTAGTATGTTTATCGCTACAAGGGCAGACAAATAATCTGGTTTCTGGTACTGTTTTTGTAGTTAATATCGTGATCCGTCTGAACAATGCAATTCGATTCCATGTATAAGAATATAGCCCTTGTATTATTTTTCTTTTTAAGCCACACCCCTTATGGAATAGCACAGAAAACCCTGTGGGCTAGTAAGGTAATCTCTTTTTCTTCTGAGAAAGTAATTCCATTCCAAAACTCAGAATATAAGGCTGTTCAAGCCTTAGGAAAACCCAATATTTTACCTGAATACGGCGACAGTGGCAGTGCTTGGCAACCCTACGCAGTAGATAGAGACTCAGAAGACTACATCATGGTTTCTTTTGATGTTGCCATTCCGATTCGTCAAGTGGTAGTGGCTGAAAATTATGGTCAGGGGTGCATTGCAAAAGTGGTTGCTTACGATACCCAAAAACAAGGACACCTCATCTATCAAAGTGATAAACAAACCATTGTCGGAAAAGGGAATTTCTTCCATATCATCCTTCCTGAAATGACCGATTATTCCGTTGCGGCCATTAAATTAATCATCAATACCAGCAAGATAAAAGGGCCTAATCAAATTGATGCCATCGGCATTTCAGATTTAGTAGAGCCAATCAAAGCAAGTATCAAAGTGGCTGCTGATGCCCCAAAAACGGTAGTACGAGAAAATTTAGGAAAGAGCATCAATTCACGACATCAAGAATTAACTCCTGTTATTTCAAGCGATGGGAAAACGCTCTACTATACACGTAACTACGTGAGTATTTTTGGAAAAGAGAAAGATCAAGATATTTTTTATAGTACCCAGAACGATTATGGTGAATGGGAAAAAGCAAAAAACATCGGTTTCCCGATTAATAATGGAGGTAAAAACAATGTCGTTGCCGTTGCTGCTAACGGAAAAGAAATCTTGCTATTGAATGGCTATAACAAAGAAAATCCATCCCAAATGAAAGGAGGAATTTCAAAGTCCTACAAAATGGCTGATGGTACGTGGTCTTTCCCAGAAGAAGTAAAAATCGACAACTATTATAATCGAAGTGTGAATGCCGATTATAGTATTGCTCCAAATGGTAACATTTTGGTGATGTCTATCAAAAGAGACAATTCTATCGGAAGAAGAGATTTGTACGTTTGTTTCAAGAAGCCCAACAACACATGGTCTGCCCCCAAACACATGGGTAATGTCATCAACTCGGCGGAACATGAAGTAAGTCCATTTATTGCTTCCGATTCAAAAACGCTCTATTTTTCGAGTAAAGGATTCCCAGGCTATGGAGACAATGATATTTTCAAAACGGTACGCCTAGACGATACGTGGACAAATTGGTCTGAACCAGAAAACCTTGGTGCTGCTATCAATACCTCCGAATGGGATGCCTACTTTACGATGCCTGCTTCTAGCGAATATGCCTATATCTGCTCGGTTAGTTCTTTTACCAAAAAAGAAGATATTTTTAGACTAACACTTCCCAAATCGGCACAAGCAAACCCTGTTTGTTTATTGACTGGCAGCGTTTTGAGTACGACAGATAAAAAACCTGTTGCCTGTGAACTAGAAATGATTACGCTAGATGAATCGGGCAAAGAAGTAAAAGAAACGCAGCAATTCACTCCCGAAAAAGGAACATTTACCTATATTTTGCCCCTACAAAAACGGTACGAATTTGTACCTGTTGCCAAAGGTTATTTATCAATTAGTAACGATATTATTGATTTAACAGCGGAAACTCGTCACAAAGAAATACGTCAAAACTTCTATTTGCTTCCATTGGAGGTCGGTAATAAAGGAATGCTCAACAGCTTAACCTTTCAACAAGGCGATGCCTCTTTACAAGCTGATGCCTTCAAAGATTTGGACAGAATTGTACAGGCAATGCTAGAATTTCCGACACTTGAAATCTTTTTTGAAGGTCATACCGACAATCAGGGTGATTTTCAGTTAAATATGCAATTGTCCGAAGACCGTGTTAAGGCGGTAAAAGACTATTTAATTTCAAAAGGAATTGATGCGAACCGTGTCACAACAAAAGGTTGGGGGCCAACGCAACCAATCGCTAGTAATGCTTCCGAAGAACGCAGAAAACTAAATCGTAGAGTTGAATTCACGATTATGAAAAAATAGTGATACTAAGCGAAAAGTGATTTGCGAAATGGCGAATAAGTAACCTTTTGAACGTAAAGCACTTGAACGCTATTCGTTTTGTAAACTTAAAAGGTTGAGTATCTATTTAGTCTTCTTCCCGAACTCCATGACTTCTTTTGTATATGCTAAATTCAGAAAGGCGGGTCAGAAAATAGTTAAATTTGTCACAAAAAGTTAACTTTGTACGTCAATACGAAATTTAACAAACGGTTTCCTACCCCAATAGCCTTAAACGAATGTCGAATAAAACTGCATATATCGGCCTTATTGCCATTTTAGTTTTTGCCTCTCTCCTACGCTTTTATCATCTTGGTAATTTCGGTATTTTTGGTGACGAAAAACAAGGCATCATGGTAGCGGTTGGCAATGTTAACATTGGTGGGAAAAAAGCCCTTATGGCTCCCGATAAAACCTTTACACCCAAAGATTTTTGGCAACCTAAAACCATTGCAGAACTACTTGATGCCAATGCCCGAGGTGACACCAGCGGCAATGCAACTGTCCATTTAATTTCAATGAATATTTTTGGAAAGCTTTTTGGACATTCTGATTTTGCATTACGAAGTGTATCCGTATTGTTCAATTTATTGACGATACTCTTTATCTTTTTGATTGGCAAAAACATTCTCAAGTCAAACTATATCGCTTTACTTGCCGCTTTTCTGGCTTCATTTGAACCATTTTACATCGTTTACAGTCAACAAGCTCGCTTTTACACCACCTGTATTTGCTTTAGTACCATTGCTTCGTACTATTTCTTGCAAATCATGCTGTATGCAAAAGTTGGCAAACGAACTTATGTTGCCTATACGTTAGCAATCCTGTTAAGCATTTTTTCAAATTACTTAACGTGTACCGTTCTGTTCGCACATGGACTTTTCTGGCTCTTTACAGATAGAACTTGGGATAAACTCAAAAAACTAAGTATATGCTATGCGATTATGTTTATTCCCTTTGGCTTGTGGATGACCATTGGGCCAGGGCAATATGCACTTCTATACATTAAAGATGCTACTAATTTATATAAAAACATCTTAAATAATCCCGCTTTGGCCGCATCGTACGCAGGATTTATTGACTTAGCAAGTTGGAGTAATTTATTAAAAAGAGGCGTGTCGATAGTAGATGACTATTTCATTTTCACAAACGGATTATACGAAAAAGTAGGAACAAAATTGGGTTTAGTGGCCTTAGTCCTCTTACTAATAACTATGACCTTGACACTTCTATACAAAGCAACTAAAGGCGAAATTAAACTATTTATCTTTAGCGGATTAGTCATTTTTATCCCGTTTATTTTCTCGCTCCTTTCTGCCTATAATGCAGGGGTTATGACAGGTTTTTACTTCCGATATACCAGTTTTGGACTTCCTTTCGTGGCAATTTTAGTCGCATGGTTTGTGATAAAAGCCTACGAACGCAACAAGATTTTCAGTGCCGTTTTAGTGATTATCATACTTGGTCAATCGTATAATTTTGCTCGAATTCTGGTTCATTTCTACAGAGATGCACCTCAAAAGTATTCCGCATCACACGATAGAATCGCCAATCCCTACTATACAATTGCACAGACAATCGTCAAAACATACGCTGATGGCGACACCATTCTGTATCCCTCAATGTATGAAAATAGTTTTACCAAAGCCATAAAACGAGCATCTAATGAATTTGACAATAACGATGCACAACTCGTAAACTTATACTTACCAAAAGACGCAACCTATATTCAGAAAATTGCATTGGGTGAAGCGAATAGAGTGATTTTAAAAAAGAAAAATAAGCAAACGATTATCCTGTTTGACTTTGAAGGAAACAAATATAGATATTAATATTCTGTGAAAAATACGCCATTTATAGTAAAATTAGCGTGGTTGCTCTGCTTTCTTTTCCCGATAGCAAGTTACTTCATTTACATAGCTGACTATGGAATTAATATTCCGTACGTGGATGACCATGGACTAAAAGGGTTCATTGTGAAGTACTACACAAGCAATAACTTTTCAGATAAAGTAGCCGCTATTTTTGCTCAACATAACGAACACCGTATTGGACTGACAAGGCTATTACTCCTACTCAGTTATAGCATCGAAGGAACTATCAATTACAAATCCTTAATCTGGATGGGCAATGCCTTTCTGTTAGGGATTCTCTGGATTTTTACTCGCTATTTTAAGCATAAAGGTATTTCGCTTGTTTATTTATTGCCAATTCCGTGGGTATTATTCACCTTCTTGCATCACGAAAATACCTTCTGGGGAATGGCATCTGTACAAAATTTTGGAATTATTTTCTTTGTGTTAGCAGCCTTTTTATCGCTTGAAAAAGAGCAATTTGGCAAAGCCATGATGCTCATAAGTATTGGCGTATTCACAAGTGGAAATGGTTTTGTAGCCTTATTTTTAATGATGGGCATTTTACTTTTGAAAGGTAATTGGAAACAACTCGCTTTGTTTAGCCTTCTTGCTGGATGCTTGTTAGCAGCTTATTTCCTACATTATCAAAAGCCTCCTGCCACTCCAATGGCAAGCTTGACAGACTTAAAAAATCTTGCCAAAGCCTTTTTTGCTTTTTCAGGAAGCTATGCCGATATGAATCTGGAGGTTCTACTAACGAATCGAGTAATGAGAGCCGCCATATTAGGTGCGTGTTTAATAGGTTTCAGCCTATTCGTTTATCTTAAAAACCTACCGATTAGCCTGAAAGAAAAGCGTTGGTTAATCCCTGCTAACTGGCAGGTATTCATCTTGTGTACGCTAACTTTTATTCTTCTTTCGGCAGTGATGGTTGCTTGGACACGCTTAGTAGGCTATGGTTTCAGCACTACCACAGACACATTAAAAGAAAATGGTCAAAATC
>JBMLRK010000391.1:0-3517 GCA_049241065.1 Spirosomataceae bacterium | reverse complement strand
GTTCTTTGAGCTTACTTAATAAGGCATTGCAACGAATTAGCTTTGGTCTGGTGCTTCCCTTGAGTATCGTTTGCTTTTTTATGAGTTTTTGGCAAAGTATGGCAAGTATCGACTTCCACAGAAAAGGACTCACCACAAGCGTCTATAATTGGACATTTGAAGATTATTCGGGCAAAAAGCCCCAAATTATCGGTTTTAAGTATGAAAACCCTCCGTTATTTTTTGATTACTTGTTACCTGAGTTATTACATCCTACTTTTGGTAAAACACCCACTACAACTCTAAATCAGTGTGAGGTAGAACAAGGTGATTTAATTGTTAGAGGAACAGGAAACTATCATTTCAGAACTGCCGATGACGGCGTATATGTAGTAGCCAAATCCATCAAACGGAGTTATTTGTTCCCTACGCATACCAAAAAGAATAGCCTTAAAAAAGCCATTTTGAATCAAGAGTTATTCATAGGAGAGTTTGAAGGGCATATCGCCAATTATGAATTCGAAGCTGGTACGTATCACATCGGATTACTCATTAAGGAAGGCACAAAAACACAACTTTTAAATTGTCAAGATTCGGTACAAATCACTCGACCAAAAGTAGAAAAAACGATTAAAACCAATTGGTAAGAAATTCATAATGAAGGAAAAAGAAACATATTTCACACAACTTGATGGCGTTCGCTTCATAGCAGTAAGTTTAGTGTTGGTTGACCACTGGTTAGCAGAACGGAATACCCTTCCTTTAGGGCCTTTGGGCGTAACCATGTTCTTTGTACTAAGCGGTTTCCTAATCACCCGAATCCTCATTCAAAGTAAAATCAAAGACGAACAACAAGGACGTAGTCACTGGTTTTCTGTAAAGCAATTCATCATTCGTAGAAGCATTCGTATTTTCCCGATTTATTTCTTGACAATCTTTGTATGTTATGCCCTTGATGTACCCCCCGTGAGAGACACAATAGGCTGGTGTATGCTATATGCAACCAATTTGTATATAGCAATCAATCAACGCTGGATGGGCGTAATTGACCATTTATGGTCATTGGCAGTAGAAGAGCAATATTATCTATTCTTCCCTTATTTGATTTTATTTCTACCAAAACGTTTATTCTTAAAGACATTTCTGGTTATGATTATTTTATCGGTAGCCCTACGAATTGCTCTTTTCTGGCACGGAAACGATTGGATGGTGCAATATGTATCGATGCCGACTTGCTTAGATGCCTTTGGTTTGGGAGGATTAATGGCTTATTTACATACCTATCACCGAGAAACTATCTTAGAAAAATTGAACAAGAATAGCTATTTAGCTCTTAGTTTTATAGGGTATGCTCTCGTAATTTTTCTGACTAAACATGTATTAGATGGACACTATAATTTCGGGAATTTAGTTTTGGAACGCTTAGTGGCTTCTATTTTCTGTTTCTTTCTGATTCTTAGAGCTGTTATCGGTTATCAAGGAGTGATGAAGACTATCCTAGAAAGTGCGGTAGTCAGTTATATTGGTAAGATTAGTTATGGCTTGTATTTATATCATAACTTTGTCTATAACTTTTATCATACCCCTGCCACACACCCAACGTTGAGAATACTTGCTAAATTGGAAAAATACCTGCCTAGCCTGACAAGCCTAGTTACTTTTCAGTTATGCTACTACTTTGTAATTACGTTCATATTGGCGAGTTTATCGTGGTTTTTAATCGAAAAACCTGTTAATCAACTAAAACGTTATTTTACGTATTAGTTTTTTCACTTTAAAACGATTCTGTAAGAGGAAATTAAGATATAATTATTTTTAGATACTGGCTTGATATAATTAAAAGTTAATTGCATATTTTTGCAACGCAAATGTTTGCACTGAAATAATAGAAAGACTTATTTCAACGTGACATGATCCAAATAAGTAAGTGTCAATTATGAAAAATCCCAGTTCACCTCTACTAAAGAGGTTTGCTGGAAAGTCCTAAATCGACTAATAATACGGTAGTAATCTGCTACTTTCAATAGAATAAATGGAGTAAATACTCCTTCACTACCCCACAAATCCAATTTAATGAGCATTAAATTAGCCATCGTCATGCCTGCTTACAACGAAGAAGAGTGCATGGCTGACGTAGTAAAAATTTGGTCAAACCTTTTAGACGCTGAGTTTGCAGGAGAAGATACCCGATTAATCGTTGTGAACGATGGATCTAAAGATAGTACTGGTAAAATTTTGGATGGTTTAGCAAGTCAATATCCAAAGTTAGTGGTCGTACACCAACCGAATGGCGGACATGGTAACGCCGTTGTTCACGCTTACCGCAAAGCTGTAGAAATTGGAGCTGAATATGTATTCCAAACGGATTCAGATGATCAATTTATTCCTGAAGATGTAAAAAAACTATGGGCTAAACGTACAGAATCTGACTTCATTTTAGGACACCGCCAAATTCGTCACGATGCTATTTTCCGTTTGTTCATCACACGAGTATTACGTTATAGTATGTTCTTTGTTTATGGCACATTTATCATGGACTCAAACATTCCTTTCCGTTTAATCAAAGGTTCTTTCTTGAAAAAATTATTGGCACAACTGCCAAACCCAGTTCCATTTGCTCCGAATATTTTCTTGGCAATTATGGCGAAAAAATCAGGACAAGAATTATTCAATATTCCAATCGTTCATAAAGAACGTGCTACGGGTGAAGTTTCTATTCAAAAAATGAAACTCTTGAAAGTATGTTGGCAGAGTTTCAAGGAGTTAGTAAACTTCCGTTGGGAATTGAACAATAAAATTAAAAATTTACGCTAGTCAAGACGGATGAAACAATACGATTATTTAATAGTAGGTGCTGGATTATTCGGGGCGGTATTTGCTCATGAAGCAACAAAACAGGGTAAAAAGTGCCTTGTTATTGATAAAAGAAATCACTTAGGCGGTAACATTTATTGCGAAGAAACAGAAGGTATTAACGTTCATAAATATGGAGCGCATATTTTCCATACAAATGACAAAACCATTTGGGACTACGTTAATTCATTCGTAGAATTTAACCGATATACCAATTCGCCATTGGCAAATTATGCAGGTGAATTGTATAATTTACCCTTTAATATGAATACCTTCTATCAATTATGGAAGGTAAAAACGCCACAAGAAGCTCAAGCTAAAATCAATGAGCAAGTGGCAGAATCAGGTATTACGGATCCTCAAAACTTGGAAGAACAAGCTATTTCTTTAGTAGGAACGGATATTTATGAGAAACTAATTAAAGGTTATACGGAAAAACAATGGGGTAGAAAGGCAACAGAATTGCCTGCGTTTATCATCAAACGTCTTCCACTACGTTTTACCTTCGATAATAATTACTTCAATGATAAGTATCAGGGTATCCCGATTGGAGGATATAACAAACTGACAGAAGGCTTGTTACAAGGTATTGAAGTAAAAACGTCAGTAGATTTCTTTGCGGATAAAGAATCTTGGATGAACTTGGCTGAGACACTTGTTTTTACAGGACACATTGACGAGTATT
>JBMLRK010000390.1:0-17413 GCA_049241065.1 Spirosomataceae bacterium | reverse complement strand
TTTGAAACGCTATAAAATCAGGAATACTTTTCACCCCACAACAATCCTGACAGGGCAAAAAAGCCGCTGTCAGGGTTATTCCGATAGAACTAAAAAAAACCTGACAGATGTTAAAATCTGTCAGGTTTGCCTATTGAGTTAATTGATTATCTACTGTTCTCCAAATACCTAAAGGATTACTATTTTTCAATTCATCAGGTAATAAAAAATCAGGACAATTTTGATAGGTCGCAGGACGAACAAAACGCTTGATAGAATCTTGACCTACTGCTCCGAAACGACCATCGGTACTAGCAGGATAGGGGCCACCGTGCTGCATGGCAAAACCTACTTCCACCCCCGTCGGTACGCCATTGAATACCAATCTACCCGAAATTTCACGTAATCGCTGAATAATAGTAGGGTTCTCCACCAACTCTTCGTCTGTCGCCATAATCGTACATGAAATTTGCCCTTCCAAATAATCAAGCACTTTTTGCAGTTCCTGTTTATCTTGACATTTCACCAACAAAGAAAAAGGGCCAAATACTTCTTGATGCAACGTTGGATTACTCAAAAACGTTTGAGCATCTACCGAAGCAAAAGTTGGAATCGCCTGAATAATTCCTGATTTAGCAATTTGCGACTCCCCTTCAATATGTACTCCCTCTTGCGAAGTAACAATGGTTCTTTTACCCTCATAATTCTGATAAATACCTGCATTGAGCATTGCAGCAGGAGCAACCTGAGTAATTTTAGAAGCAAGTTCCTTTACAAAAACACTCAATCCTTCTCCTTCAATACCTATCAATAAACCAGGGTTCGTACAGAATTGTCCCATCCCAGCCGTAATCGACTGTACGTAGCGGTTAGCCACCTCTAATCCCTCACGCTTCAGTTTTTGAGGCATCAAAATCACAGGATTAATACTTCCCATTTCAGCAAAAACAGGAATAGGTTCTGGTCGTTGATTTGCCATGTCGAATAAGGCTCGTCCACCACGCAAAGACCCTGTAAAACCAATTGCCTTCGTAACAGGGTGCATGACCAAAGCCTTACCAATTTCAAAACCGATACCTTCTACATGTGCAAATACACCTTCTGGCATCTCTGTACGTTGGGCAGCCTTCAAAATCAACTCGGCAGACAAACGAGAAGTAAGCGGATGAGCAGGATGCCCCTTCACCACCACAGGACAGCCAGCAGCCAAGGCAGAAGCCGTATCTCCTCCTATGGTAGAATAGGCAAAAGGAAAATTACTTGCTCCAAAAACACCCACCACGCCAATCGGAATTAACATTTTGCGAACGTCAGGTTTTGCAACGGGCAAACGTGCGGAATTGGGTAAATCAATACGAGCATCTACCCACGAACCCTCTTCTAACAAACGAGCAAAACTATGCCATTGAAAAACGGCTCGCTTCAATTCGCCCGCCAATTGGGCTTCCGAAATATTCGTTTCTTCTTTTGCTTGTTGAATAAGGGCTTCTGAAGAGTCCAGTATTTCCTCTGCAATCGCATACAGAAAAGTAGCTTTTTGTTTGCCCGAAAAGGTCTTATATTGGTTAAATGCCGCCGAGGCTGTTTGCATTACCTGCTCTAAATTCGTTTCCATACAATTAATAACGTAGTTGAGTAAAAAGTCAAAAGTTTATGAGTGACCTTAGCTCGAACAAAAGCCATAAATGGCTGTTTTATTTTGCTAAATACAAAAAATCAAAATATTATGTAATAAAAAACAATCAAACAAAATATTATTTGGCATAAGTAGCTTAGACATTGAACTCTCCACTTTTAACTAGTTATTTTTATTCATTTCAATCCCATAATAAACATGTATTAATAACGCTATATCCATAAGTAAGTTCTAATTTAAAGACTTAATTCAAAATTAGCTTTTCAAGATACAATTTTGGGTATTCGTCGAGGTAGGTACTTATTATCAATACGATAACTATTTCTTGAAGACTTTTTTCTTAACTTTGAGAAAATATAGCACTCAATTATGGCCACTTTACGCTAAAACATTCACGTTTGAGGCTATCACGTTAATTAAATATGAAGTTATCTTTTAGACATACGCTTTCTACCCTGACTTTCCTTTTGATGGTCAGTACCCTTGTTTTTTCTCAAAAGAAAGAAAATACGACTACCAAAAAAGACGAGAGTTTACATGCACGACTGATTGAAGCAGAAGCAAACTTCACCGAGGGCATGAAATTCTACATGATGGAAGATTATGAGAAGACCATTGCCCCATTTGAAAAAGCCTTAGAAATTTCGCCTAATAATGCTGGAATTCTATATTCCATTGCCAATAGTTACCAAAAATTAAAAGATGAAAGCAAGGCTATTTCTTACGTAGAAAAAGCCATCAAGCTTGATTCTGAAAATCCTGCCTACAATGAATTATTGGCAGATTTATTGGTGCGTACTAAAAAATATCCAGAAGCGATTAAGACGTATCAAACCTTAATTCAGCAATATCCAACCAAAACGACTTATTACATCGAACAAGCGGCTGTTTATATTTTCGATAATCAGTATGCCAATGCCATTAAGGCGTATGACCGTGCCGAACGCATCATGGGTGTTAGCGAGGAAATTACTCGTCAAAAGCAAATGATTATGATGAAAATCGGTAAAATGGACGATGCCATCAAAGAAGGGGAAAAACTCGTAAAATCAGACCCCGAAGACATGGATTATAGTATCGAACAGGCTGAATTGTTGATAAGTAATAAACAAAACGAGAAAGCGATTCCGTATTTAGAGAAGATTTTACAACATAATCCAGAGAATGCTCAAGCTCATATTATGTTAGCTCAATTGTACCAAGAAAAGGGTGATATTGAAAAATGTAACAAGGAGTTAGAAATTGCGTTGAAAGACAACAACCTAGACGCTGGTACAAAAGCCCGTATTTTGATGAGTTATATCAATTCGGCAAAAGATGATAAAGCAAAAGAAAATGCACAATCTTTAGTGCAAGCAGTGATTAAATCCAACCCGAACGACCCTAAAACTCATGCAATTTTAGGAGATTTACTCTATCAGAAAGAGGATGTTGACGGTGCAAGAGATGAATACGTGAAAGCCGCTCGATTAGACAGATCGGTCAACGAAGTTTGGGGAAGAATCATCCAATTAGATTTTGACCTTCGCCAGATTGACAGTGCCATTACGCACTCAGAAGAAGCAATCGACGTTTTTCCGAATCAAGCAGCATTTTGGTATTTGAACGGAACAGCCTACTATCGTAAACGTCAATACACAAAAGCACAAGAATCTTTGGAGGAAGCACGCCGTTTAGCCCCAGAAGGTTACGAAATGACCGAACATATTCATGCTCAATTAGGCGATACCTACAATAGCTTGAAGAAATATACCCTGTCAGATCAGTCTTATGAAATGGCCTTGAAAATAAACCCGCAGAATGATCATGTACTGAACAATTACAGTTATTTCTTATCGTTAAGAAAGGAAAAATTGGAACGAGCAGCACAAATGGGATCTCAATTAGCCGAGCGAAATCCAGACAATGGGACTTACTTAGACACCTACGCATGGGTCTTGTATGTAATGAAAAATTACGAAAAAGCTGGTCAGATTTTAGAAGTAGCCGTAAAACATAATATCAATCAAAGTGGTACAATCGTAGAACATTATGGCGATGTCCTTTTTCAATTAGGTAAAAAGGATAAAGCCCTTGAAGAATGGAAAAAAGCTAAATCAATTGGCTCTACGAGTACATTACTTGACCAAAAAATTAGAGAACAAAAACTTATTGAGTAGATTTGGGGCTAAAAAGGTTTCGAACAATGAAAGCCTCAAGAAGCAATATCCATCATAAACATTCGTTCCTACAAATTCGCCAATTCAAATGAATAAATTAGTAGTCAGTGCATTACTGTCAACACTCTTTATAAGTTCTTGCAAAAAGACACACGTTACGACCAACAATACTCCCGTAGTAGTATCAAAGGATAGCATTATCGTTAGCCCTAAACAAGACAGCATCCTCAAAGTTGTAGAAGTACCTGTAGTAAAACCGAGTAGCGACCTTGACGAAGATAAGGTAAAAATTGACGATATTGATTTTAACTATTTAAAGGCAAAAGCAAAAGTTTCCTTTAAAAGCCCACACGATAGCCAGAATGTCAACGTAGATATTCGTATGAAAAAGGATAGTGTCATTTGGTTAAACGTCTCTGCATTTGGTTTATCAGCCGCCAATGCTCTTTTTACCAAAGATGTAGTCAAATTGTATGACAAAATCCACGGAGATTATCAGGAATTTACATATCCACAATTTGCTGAGAAATTCAATTTCAATGTAGATTACGATATTATCCAAGCCTTAATTATTGGTAACAGACCTTTCAAGAAGAAAAAATCAAGAGTTGTTCGTGACAATGAGTATTACTTATTGAAACAACAAGATGACAAAGTGTTGATAGATAATTACATCGGGCAGAATAGAAAACTCAAGAAATTATTATTGACACAAGAGAATACAAATAATAAATTGAGTCTAGATTTTGAGGATTTCACCACCCTGAATGAATACTTATTCCCTCAAAGTAGCTTAATTACGGTTGATTATAAGTCTGAGAAAGACCAAAAAATGTACCAGACCGTAGTAAATATAAAGCACACCAAAGTGGAGTTATTAGATACTCCCTTGGAGTTTCCGTTTAAAATACCCGAGCGTTTGTTAAATAAGAATCACTAAGAGCAATCCTTACGATTTAATAAATCCAGTATTCATCCATTATCATCGTGAAACATACGTCTAACCATACCATTCTTTCTAATACCGTAATAGGGTTCACTATTCTCTGTTTGTTGGTGAACAATCAGCAAGTAATTGGGCAAAAAAGGACTATCTCAACGACCTCGAAAAGGGTAGAATTGGAAGCAGCCAAACGAGCTAACCTTCAGAAAATTCAACAATTAAACTCTATTATTGAAAAAACGGAGCAAAGCAAAGAAGCCAGCCTCGGGAAAGTAAATGCACTTGGCGAACGCATCGTAAAGCAAAATAAACAAATTAGCCTCTTGACGGAAAATCAACATTTGCTGAATCAGGAAATTGTTGATTTACAAAAAGCCTCTGGCGAATTATCTGGTAACTTAGAAAAACTAAAGGCAGAATATGCTTCCATGATTTATAATTCAGCCAAAGTCAGTACACAATTCAATAAACTAAGTTTCTTGTTTTCTTCGGCCGACTTCAACCAACTGGCAAGACGTTACCAATATCTAAAACAATATTCTGAATCAAGAGAAAAGCAGGCAGTACTCATTCAAAAAACACGTGCCGAACTCTTGGCAGAACAACAGAAAATTCTACAACGTAGGCAAGAACAAGCAGCCGTTTTAAAAGAAAAAGTAAACCAAATTGATAATCTTGAAAGTTTAAAACAGAAACATTCGGATTTGGTAACACAACTTAGCACGAAGGAACAGCAACTAAAAGTTCAGTTAGAAGCTAAGAAAAAATCGGTCAGTAATCTTGATCGTATGATTGCTCAGGTAGTAGAACGAGAAATTAAACGCTCTCAGCTAAGAGAGCAACGAGCAAAATCTGCTCTTGAAAAAGGAAGTCAAAACAAAGTAATTACCCAAAAAGAAAATCAGGCAATCTCGATGAATGCCGAAGAGAATAAATTAGCCTCTTCATTTGCTTCCTTAAAAGGACGGATGGCTTGGCCTGTTTCTTCAGGGTTCATTTCCGATCACTTTGGCGTTCATAATCACCCCATTTTAAAGCGTATCAAGCTAAACAACAATGGAGTGGATATTCAGACAGGAGCAGGGAAAGACGTTAGTGTTGTGTATAATGGCATTGTACAATCAGTCGTTTCGATTCCTGGAGTCAATATGATGGTAGCCGTACAACACGGTGATTATTTTACAGTTTATAGCAAACTTAGCAACGTTACGGTAAGTAATGGACAGGCAATTAAGGCTGGACAAAAAATAGGAGTCGTAGCAACCGATAGTGACGGCACCTCCGAAATGAATTTTCAGGTGTGGAAAAACACGAGTAAACAAAATCCAGAACAATGGCTAAGAGGGAGGTAATTTCTGGTAGTTAATTTTCTATTATTCAAAGATTTATACATAGAAAAGCAGGAATAAACTACACTTTCAGAGATTAGCTTCAAAAGATTATATAAAAGTCTTTAAAATTCCAAGAGAATTCCTAATTTTGCAATCCAAATTTATCTTAAATTTGCTGAGATAAAAGAATTTGAACGCTCGTTGTTATTCCTAGTCAAAAAACGATGGAATAAAATTTATCAATAATTACAAAACCGAAATGGCACAGAAAGACGAAAAAACACCTTTAGAATTTTTAGAGAGTCCAGAAGGATTACAACACGAACTTCAAGATGATCTTCACAAAGTTCAAGTGGTTGTTGAGAAGAATAAAAATGTAGTATATGGCGTAGCAGGAGCAATCCTTCTAGCAGTTGTTGGATACTTTGGATACAACTACTACATGTCAACACAAGACGCAGAAGGACAAGCAAAATTATTTGACGCTGTTTACGCATTTGAGGCTGATTCTAACAAAGTTGCGGCAAAAGAAATGGCTAAAATTGCAGACGAGTTTGGTGGAAACACAGGTAACTTGGCTAACTTTTATGCTGGTGTAGCAGAATTAAAAGAAGGTAAATTCGATGCAGCTATCGACCACTTAAAATCATTCAGTAGCTCAGACTTGTTAGTTCAAGCTCGTGCATACTCATTGATTGGTGATGCTTATGCAGAAAAAAAATCATATAGCGAAGCGATTGATTTCTACAAAAAAGCAGCAGAATACAAAGCGAATAAATTCTTTACGCCAACGTATTTAATGAAATTGGCTGCTGCTTACGAAGCAAATAAGCAACCAAAAGAAGCATTAGAAGCTTATACAGAAATTACTGAGAAATTTGCTGAGTCATCAGAAGCTATCAACGCCAAGAAATACAAGGCGGCATTAGAAGGCTCTGTCTCTGAGTAAATTAGTAACACAGGAATTCAAAGGGATAAGAGCGACGTTCTTATCCCTTTTTTTTAATCTTAAACGAAATCGAAATGTCGTCAGCACATAAAAATTTAAGCATATTCTCTACTGAAAATTTACCTGATATTAGCGAAAAACGCTTTGCCGTAGTGGTAGCAGAATGGAACGAAGAAATTACAGGAGCATTGGCTAATGGAGCAATTAGCACCTTGTTACAATATGGGGCAAAAGAAGAAAACATCATTCGTGTTGCCGTACCAGGCAGCTACGAATTGACCTACGCTGCTCAAAAAATGGCTCAAAAAAATGACATTGATGCCGTAATTTGTATAGGCTGTGTCATTCAAGGAGAAACAAAACATAACGACTATATCAATCATGCGGTGGCTCAAGGATTAACGAATGTGAGTTTAAAATACGACAAACCTGTTATCTTTGGTGTATTAACGCCCAACACTGAGCAACAAGCCCTTGATCGTGCGGGAGGAATCCACGGAAATAAAGGCGATGAAGCAGCAATTACAGCAGTGAAAATGTTGGCGTTTTAAGGTTTTCAGTAGTAAGCATAATCAATTATGGCTATGGTACACCCTCAAAAACTTACTAATTTACAAGTTGAATTAGTAAAACTATTCAGCTATCAGATAGCTGATAATCAACTAGTTGAAATCAAAGAACTCCTGGCAAAGTATTTTGCAGAAAAAGCAACTGAAGAAATGGATAAGCTTTGGGATGAAAATGGTTGGACAACGGAATTGATGAACGATTGGTCTAATGAACACTTGAGAACGCCTTATCAATAAATGCGAGTAATCTTAGATACCAATGTACTACTAGTTTCAATAGGTAAAAAGTCTCCATATAGACCAATATTTGATGCCTTCTTAGCAAATCAATTTACCTTAGTCATTAGTAATGATTTATTGTTAGAATATGCCGAAATCATAGAACATAAGACTAATATACTAGTCGCAACCAATATTATAGAAATGCTTCTTTCTAAGTCTAATGTCGAAAAGAAAGATATCTATTTTAAATGGGGACTACTTACAAGCGACTATGATGATAATAAATTTGTTGATACAGCCATAGTTGGAAGCGTCGATTTTATCGTTACAAATGATAAACATTTTAATCCGTTAAAAGACATTGACTTTCCAAAGGTTGAAACCATCACTATTGATAATTTTTTAGAAATAATTAAAGCTTTAATTTAAGAACATAATCGCTATTACAATGCAAGTTTGGAAATTTGGGGGTACATCCGTAGGAAAACCTGAGCGTATGCACTCTATCAAAAATTTGATTACAGAAGACGGTAATCGTAAAATTGTGGTTTTGTCGGCTCTTTCGGGTTCTACAAACTCATTAATCGCTATTGGAGAATCGTTAAAAGCAAATAACGATGCAGAAGCTGTTGAAAAAATCAACACCTTATTTGCTCATTATGAAAGCTTTATCGAGGAATTATATACTACTCCAGAAGGAAAAGCAGAAGGAAAAGCGATTATCGAAAAAGAATTTTCGTTCATTCGTTCATTGGTAAACATCAAGCCTTTCTCAGTAAAACAAGAGAAAGAAATCGTTGCTGAAGGCGAATTACTTTCGACCCAAATGTTTGAGGCTTATTGCCGTGAACAAGGGGTGAAAGCAGCCTTATTACCTGCGTTAGACTTCATGTTAATTGATACAGACAACGAACCTGTATTGAAATTTACCGAAGAAAAATTAGTGGCGATTTTAGCTCAGTTAGAAGATAAACAAATCTTTATTACCCAAGGATTTATCTGCCGTAACCCTCGTGGAGAAGTGGATAACTTAAAGCGTGGTGGTTCTGATTATACGGCTTCATTAATTGGTGGAGCTATCGTAGCGGAAGAAGTTCAAATCTGGACAGACATCGACGGAATGCACAACAATGACCCACGTATTGTAAAGAAAACCTTCCCAATCCGTGAGTTGACTTTTGAAGAAGCGGCTGAATTAGCTTACTTCGGAGCAAAAATTTTGCACCCAAGTACCATTACTCCTGCCAAAATGAAAGGCGTGCCTGTACGTTTGAAAAACACGATGGAGCCTACTGCTTTTGGAACATTAATCGCAGACAAAACTTCTGATCGTGAAATTAAAGCGATTGCTGCCAAAGACGGTCTAACAGCTATCTACATTCATTCAACCAGAATGTTGAATGCCTACGGTTTCTTACGTCGTGTATTTGAAGTATTTGAAAAATACAAAACGCCTGTGGATATGATTACAACTTCCGAAGTTTCGGTTTCTGTAACCATCGACAACGACGAGAACCTAGAGCAAATCATGGCAGAGTTAGGTCAATTCGCTGAATTAGAAGAAGTGGATAAAGACCAAACTATTGTATGTATTGTGGGTAACTTCTCGGCAGACAAAGAAGGTATTGCCTTGAAAGTATTAGAAGCAATGAAACACATTCCAATCAGAATGATTTGCTACGGAGCTTCTGAGCATAACATTTCGTTGTTGGTACATGGCAAAGACAAAGCGGCTGCCTTGAACGCCCTAAACGAGCGTTGTTTCTTATATGAAGATGCCATGAAAGACATTTTCTCAGCTCCATAAGGAAATTTAAAAGTAAGAAGATAGCCGTGTCGTTAGAAAATTCTAAACGCACGGCTATTTTTTTTATCTTTGTAAAAATAATGTAAAGATTAAGACTATGACAGCATTATCAGTAAACATTCCTGACGGTATCTATGCTGCTTTCACGAATGCCTCAGAAAAAGAAAAGCAATCGGTTATTTTAGCGATTGAAAACTTATTAAAGATGACATTTAGAGACTCTTTAAATGCTAATTTATTAGACAGCACTGAGGTTCTCAGACAAGAATCCTCTCAGAATGGACTATCAAACGAGCTATTAGATGAGCTTTTAAAAGAAATTGATAATGAGCGTCATTAATAAATATGTGTTTGATACCAATACGCTTCTAAGTGCGATTATCTCACCTGACGGGAAGAGTATCTCCGCTCAAGCATTTCATAAAGCACTTAAACAAGGAGTAATACTTGCATCTGACGAAACCTTTGCTGAACTCGTTGATGTAATTTTTCGAAAACGGTTTGATAAATACATTAGTGATGAAACTCGTTTCTCATTTTTAAGTAGCTTTCGTAAGGCTGCAATTTGGACGGAAGTTATAAATCCTGTTTTTGATTGTAGAGATCCAAAAGATAATAAGTTTTTGTCGCTTGCTAAAGAAGCGAATGCAACCCTTATCGTCAGTGGAGATGATGATTTGTTAATTTTACATCCTTATAAAGAAATACCCATACTCAATTCACGACAATTTTTAGATTTAGCATAAACCATGTTACAAATACAACAAATTAAAGAAAACAAAGCCGCTACGATTGAGGGCTTAAAGAGAAAGTATTTCAAAGATGCCGAAGAAAATGTGGATAAAGCATTGGCATTGGACGAAAAACGTCGTGAAACCCAAGTGGAATTGGATACTACCTTAGCAAAATCAAATGCCTTGGCTAAGGAAATTGGTGGCTTAATGAAGGCTGGCAAGAAAGAGGAAGCAGAAGCGGCTAAGGCCGAAACTAGTAACTTGAAGGCTCGTTCTAAAGAATTGGAAGAAGTACTGAGAGGTCTTGAAACAGAACTTTATGAAGTGGTGGTTACATTCCCGAACTTGCCGCATAGCAGTGTTCCAGCAGGAAAAACGCCAGAAGAAAATGAAGTGGTGTTAGAAAATGGAACGATTCCTACGCTTCCAGAAACGGCCCAACCTCACTGGGATTTAATCAAAAAATACGATATTATTGACTTTGAACTAGGCAATAAAATCACGGGTGCTGGTTTCCCTGTTTACAAAGGAAAAGGGGCTAGAATTCAACGTGCCTTGATTAATTTCTTCTTGGATGAAGCAATTAATGCGGGTTATGTAGAGGTTCAACCACCTATCTTGATTAACAAGGAATCTGGTTTTGGTACGGGACAGTTGCCTGATAAAGATGGTCAAATGTACCATGCTACTGAAGATGATTTATTCTTAATTCCGACGGCAGAAGTGCCTATCACGAATATGTACCGTGATGTAATTTTGCAAGAAAGTGAATTGCCTATCAAAAATGCGGGTTACACGCCTTGTTTCCGTCGTGAAGCGGGTTCTTGGGGTGCTCACGTGCGTGGCTTGAATCGTTTACATCAGTTTGATAAAATTGAAATTGTTCGCATCGAAAAGCCTGAAAATTCGTATGCTGCTTTAGAAGAAATGTCATTACACGTACAAGGAATTTTACAAAAATTAGAATTGCCTTACCGTGTGTTACGTCTTTGTGGTGGCGATATGAGTTTTACGTCTGCTCTTACGTACGACATGGAAGTATATTCAGCAGCTCAAGGACGTTGGTTAGAAGTAAGTTCTGTTTCTAACTTTGAAACTTACCAAGCTAACCGTTTGAAGTTAAGAATGAAAACGGAAGGTAAATCGCAGTTATTGCATACCTTAAATGGTTCTGCTTTGGCATTACCTCGTATTTTGGCTTCTATTTTGGAAAATAACCAAACACCAGAAGGAATCAAAATCCCGAGTGTATTAGTACCTTATTGTGGATTCGATATGATTTCATAAGTTATAATTTTGGATGTTGGATTTTGAATGTTGAATTACCTAGTACTTCAATTCAACATCCAAAATTCAACATCCAACATCAATATTACCCCTCTTTCAGCACATACAAATCAGACAGATTTCTTCCCAATCCATCGTAATCTAAACCGTAACCTACTACGAATTTGTTTTCAATCTTAAAACCTAAATAATCAATTTCGATAGGCGTTTTAAGGGCTTCGGGCTTATGAAAAAGACTGGCTAAAGCAAACGATGATGGATTTTTAGCCAATAATTGCTCTTTAATCTTTTCCATTGTCAATCCCGTATCAATAATATCTTCTAAGACAATCACTTCTCTATTTTCAACGGATTCTTGTAAGCCTAATAACTCAACGACTTTCCCTGTAGAACTTGTTGCTTGATAAGAACTTACTCGCAAAAACGTTATCTCAGCAGGAATCGTAAGGCTTTTCATTAGCTGGGCAGCAAACATAAATGAGCCGTTCAAAATAGCAATAAAGAGGGGAGTCTTTCCTGCATAATCCTGACTAATTTGCGTTGCCATTCGTTGTATTTCTGTTTCAATTAATTCATTCTTGAGCATCGGCTCAAAGTGTTTGTCGTGAAGTTTTATCATTATTTTTTAAATATTTTTTAATTAGTTTTTAATAATTCAACAATATTCACGTTAATAGATTAAATCAGGGAGGGAAAACAAGGATTTTGGAGTCCATCTTTGATACGAACCTTTTTAGAATCCGTAAATTTGTAAAAAATATCAAACCATGAAACTCAAAGAAAATTTCATAAAATTATTGCTTACCGCTTTATTATTTACTGTTTCGACGGAAATAAGTTCGGCTCAATGGTGGAAAGATACCGAAAAGGCTGAAAAAGAGCGTTCTAAGGGAATGCTTATTTTTACATCTGAAGTACAGATTGAAGCTACTACAGCCATCAATCACATGTATAATTTTAAGTTTGAAGAAGCCGAACGAGAATTTAATTATTTAAAAGTAAAATATCCAGACCATCCACTGCCTGATTTTTTAATTGGCTTGATGGTTTGGTGGCGTATTGTACCTAACACGGAAAATGTCATTTACGACGAACGTTGTTTGGAATATATGGACGAGAGCATTCGTAAAGCGGAAAAAATTTGGGATGATTCCGAAAATCCCGAAGCTGCCTTTATTATGGCTTGTGCTTATGCCTTCAAAGGACGTTTGCACTCGGAAAGAAAGCACTGGACTAAAGCCACGCTTGCCGCTAAAAATGCCTTAAAGTATTTGAACGAATGCCGTGATTTTGCCGATTTTAGCCCAGAATTGATGTTTGGCGATGGTCTTTACAACTACTATTTCAACTACATCAAAGAAAATTATCCAATGTTACGTCCTGTGCTTTGGTTGTTTCCAAAGGGAGATAAGACAAAAGGAATTGCTCAGTTAGAAAAAGTAAGTTACAACGCTTTTTATACTCGTACCGAAGCTCGTTACTTTTTAATGCAGATTTATGGCATGGAAAACATGAACGACAAGGCATATAATTTGGCAAAATATACGCATGATGCTTATCCTGATAATCCATTCTTCCATCGTTTTCATGCAAGAAGTGCCTTCGTTTCTGGAAAAGTAAATGAAGCCGAAAGCGAAGCAAAAAGCATTTTAAAGAAATTTGACGAGCACTATACGGGTTACGAAGGCGTTAGTGGACGTTATGCGAGCTACATTTTAGCATACTACGCCTATAACTACCGTCACGATTTAGAGGATGCTAAAAAGTATTATTTACGCACCCTCGAATTTGCTAAAATGACCTATTCAACCAAATCGGGCTATTATTTATCGTCGTTGATTGGGCTAGGAAAAATAGCTGTTCAAGCGGGGAAATACGACGAAGGTATCGAATATTACAAACAAGTATTGGAAGATGGCGACCGTAAGTCTAGTCAACACAGCGAAGCAAAAACATTAATTACTGCTGCTAAAAAGTTTAGAAGAAAAGCAAAGAAAGATAATTAAATCGCTGACTCCCCTTCATTTTATTCAAGCCCAATAAGATTCCATTTAGCAAGTGAATTTATTCACCTGCTAAATGGAATTTTTATATAGGTGCATAATCGTTTTTTTCCTTTGAAATGAAATGTTGTCAAACGGGTTAAAAACCTGTTTTCCCCTACTAAAAAAACGCCTCGCTCTTTCTCAATTCCCCCATTTATTGATTATATTTACTATTCAGTCGTTACTCATTTTTCACGAAAATAAAGATGAAGGCTTACTTTGAAGTTCCTTCTCATAGAATTTATCTCGAAATACACACAGCGACTAACCAAACTCTAGTATTCTTAATCGGTGGTTTTCAAAATGCACTATTGGAGCAACGAGTTAAAACTCGTAGTACACCATGACACTCCATTTTTAAAACTATTCTTAAATCCAGTTGCCCATGAAAGTTGCTACCTCAGAGCCTTTTAAACTTATTTATTCCATTCTCAATCACGAATATCTTGGATATTTGTTGGAATCCTTTGTGGTTCAACTCGACGCAAAGGGGCAACTTACCTTTCTGAATCAAAATGTTTCAGCCAAAAATATTGATGAATTTCGGGAAGGTTTAGAGGACTATCGCCCTGATGAACTTGATGTAAAATTGGTTCATCTGATTGATGATATGCAGCAGGAAGCGATTTACAAGAAGTTTTCGACCAATAAGAAAAAGAATATCGTTGACTTTTTCTTGAAAGTTTATGACCCTCAAAAAGGAGATAAAACGCTGCAGGAAGCAATTGCGGCTCATATTGAATCCGTAAAAACTGAAATCATGCCCTTGCTCTTAGAAAAGCAACTCTTCATTATGGGAAGTGATGGTAATCCTGCTTGGCAAAAAGTAGAAGTACTACCCGAAAAAGCAACAGTGTTATTTCATTTCATGCGAAATGAAGACAATACGCACTATTTCCCGACCATAAAATACAACGGAACAAAAGTTGATTTTCAATATAAAAATGCCTTTCTGATTTGCGATGAACCTGCTTGGATGATTCTTAATAATCAGCTTTATCATTTTGCCAAAGATGTGGACGGCAAAAAACTTCGTCCATTCTTAAACAAACGCTTCATTGTTATCCCTAAAAACATTGAGGAAGACTACTACCGAAAATTTGTCACGTCCATCATCACCCTTTTTGATGTGTATGCCAAAGGCTTTGAAATCCGTTCGGAGTCTCATCGCTGTATTCCGCAGCTCAGTTTGGTAGAACATCGAGCTAAGGCACTCGCTAGTGAACCTAACGAACGAGACGACGATAGCCATGTTTCCTTTCATCTTTCCTTTCAATATGGCACAAACCATTTTAAGTTTGAAGGATTTGATGCGAAAGCCAATGTGAGTATGGAGAAAAAGGATAACGACTATGTTTTCCACAAAGTAAAAAGAGATTTATTACTCGAAAAAGAGACCCTCGATTTGTTACAAGAACTTGGTTTAAATCTGTCACAAGGCAGTAAAATGCTTGAAAAACACGAGGCTTTTAGTTGGTTACAAACAAGTTATGAAGCACTAACTAATGGGGGTATTACGATTGTACAAGAACAGTCCGAAACAGGAGATGGTAAGCGTTATTTCTTAGGCTATTCAACAATTGAAGTGCGTATTTCGGAGGGGAATGACTGGTTTGATATTCATACCTTAGTCAAATTTGGCGAATTTGAAATTCCTTTTATTCAGCTTCGCAACTTGATTTTACAGAAGAAAAAGGAGTTTGTACTGCCTAATGGTGAAATTGCGGTCATCCCAGAATCATGGTTTACGCAATATTCCGAACTGTTTGCCTTCATCGAACATAACAGCGAGCAAGAGGGCTTTATTCTAAAAAAATACCATCTTTCTTTGGTTCAAGAGTTAGAAAAAGACTCCTTAGCAACCGCCACCATGAGTCGTAAATTGAAGCAATTACAAGGCTTTGAAGCGATTCAAGATTATCCATTACCTGCTGAATTTGTAGGAACGCTACGCCCTTACCAAAAAGCAGGCTATAATTGGATGCGTTTCTTGAACGATTATCATTTTGGAGGATGCCTTGCCGACGATATGGGTTTGGGAAAAACGGTACAAACACTCGCTTTACTTTTGTCCCAAAAGGAGCAAGGAAACCAATATCCGTCGTTGCTCATCATGCCTACTTCGCTGTTGTATAACTGGGAAATGGAAGCTAAGAAGTTTGCTCCAAGCTTACGCATTTTGGTGTATGCGGGTACGTATCGAGATAAAAACAGCGAACTTTTCAACAATTACGATGTCATTTTGAGTTCGTATGGAATTGTTCGGATAGATATTGATTTATTGAAAAATTACCGCTTCAATTACGTTATTTTGGATGAATCTCAGGCAATCAAAAACCCCAATTCGTCCATTGCCAAAGCGGTGATGCAATTTAACAGCCGTCGTCGCTTAGTCTTAACGGGTACACCCTTAGAAAATAGCACCCTCGATTTATGGTCGCAAATGACCTTTATTAACCCAGGGCTATTAGGTTCACTTCATTTTTTTAGAAATGAATTTCAACTGCCCATTGAGAAGAAAAATGACGAAGCGAAAATAAAACGTCTTTTTTCCATCATCAAGCCTTTCATGCTACGCAGACATAAGTCGCAGGTAGCCACCGAATTACCTCCCAAAATTGAGAGTGTTTATTACACACAATTATCGGAACAGCAGGAGAAAATTTACGAAGAAGCCAAGTCCTATTATCGTAATCTGATTTTAAAACAAATTGATAACGAAGGCATGGCGAAATCGCACTTGATGGTCTTACAAGGGTTAAGCAAATTACGTATGCTGGCAAATCACCCCCGCATGAACGACGAAACCTATGAGGGCGATTCTGGCAAATTCAATGATGTGATTGATAAATTAGGAACGGTACTAGAAGAAGGGCATAAGGTTTTGATTTTTAGTCAGTTTGTTAAACATCTGAGTATTTTTAGAAATTACCTCGATAAAGAACAAATTCGCTATGCGTACCTCGACGGCAGTACCCAAGACCGCCAAGCACAAGTAGCTACTTTCCAAGAAAATGAAGACATTAAAATTTTCTTGATTTCTTTAAAAGCAGGAGGGGTAGGACTCAATTTGACGGCTGCCGATTACGTCTTTATTTTAGACCCGTGGTGGAACCCCGCTATCGAAGCCCAAGCCATCGACAGGGCTCACCGCATTGGACAAGAACGCAACGTATTTACCTATAAATTCATTGCCAAAAACACCGTAGAAGAAAAGATTTTGGCACTGCAAAGAAGCAAACAACGCCTTGCTTCTGAGTTGATTACCACAGAAGAACACTTCGTAAAATCTCTCTCTCAGGAGGATATTTTGAATTTGTTGGAGTAGGGGAATTAATCCTCCAAGATATTTCCTAAGAATGTATTTTTAGCCGCAAAAGAGATTAACAACAGTAAAATGGCTAAACGAAGATAATTTTGATAAAAATCCTGCACATTTCGGAAGCGATTCTGTTTGATTTTTACCTTTTCTAAACGGTCAATGGATTTGAAAATAGCCGATAATGACTTTTCATCGGTTGCTCTAAAAAACACGCCTTCGCTGATATTGGCAATTTTTCGCAAGGAAGTCTCATCGACTTTTTCACCTGCTTTTTGGTCTGTGCCTACGACAATGGTATAAACTTTAATTCCAAAGGCTTTTGCCAATTTGGCGGCAGTCACAGGGTCGAGGTTTCCTGCGGTGTTATCTCCATCCGAAATCAAGATAGCCACTTTACTTTTTGAGGCTACTTCTCGCATTCGGTTAATAC
>JBMLRK010000389.1:17274-18764 GCA_049241065.1 Spirosomataceae bacterium | reverse complement strand
CCTCCTCCTTTTGATTTCTTGTCTTCTTTCTGGCGTAAAATTTCACCCAAACGATTCACTTTTTTTATTTGCTTCAGCAATTCCCGCTCTTGCTTGCTAATTCTTTTGTTCATGTCCATCATCACCTTAAAACGAACCGCTTGTCCATAAAACACAAAACCTGCAACGATGATAATAACACTATAAATCCACATGATAAGCCAGATTGAAAAATTCTCTGGAGCTGAATTTTTGCGATAAATAGCACTCGAAAGGCTTGTAAAACCTAAAGCGAGTAGAATTAATCCTACAACAAGGCAAATAATCCATTTATTTTGTAAAGACATCCGCTTGATTAAACGTTGTCCTGGAGCTTTTTTGGGTATGTCGGGTTTCATATCGGTGGTTGGGATAGTTGATGTTTATAACAAAATAAGTACAGAACCAGACAAAAGTTCTGATAATTTACACTTTATTTGACGAAGTATAAGCACTTTTGTAACAAACATTCGTTATATTTAGTGCTGAAATTTTACTATTTTTATAAACATTGAACATGTTAAAAAACGTCTTTAAACAAAAATAGAATAATCTATCAAAAAAGCCAACGTTATTTAACTAGTTTTCAAGCAATCAATCTTTAAAAAACATTACAATGAGAATTAACACAAAAATCTTTCTATCCTTAACATTCTGTTTATCAGCTTACTTATCTAATGCTCAGGACTTACGTTTTATTCAGAAAAATCCAGATAAGCCAGAAGCGACTGAATATTGGGATCCAGAAATTCGTGTTGTTACCCCAGGTGCAGTTCCGTCAGATGCAACTATTTTATTTGATGGAAAAAATTTGGATAACTGGGAGTCTGTAAATGATGGTTCTGCGGCGAAATGGGAAGTAAAAGACGGAGCGATGACCGTTGTGAAAGGTGCAGGAAATATTTCCACCAAAAAACATTTTAATGATTATCAATTACATATTGAATGGCGTTCTCCTATTGAACCAGACAATCTAAAAAGTCAGCAAAAAGGGAACAGTGGGGTATTCATGCAAGGCTTGTATGAAGTTCAAGTATTGAATTGCTACCAAAACCGTACTTATCGTAACGGACAAGCGGGTTCAATTTACAAGCAAACACCTCCTTTAGCCAATGCTACTTCAAAAATGGGCGACTGGAATGTTTATGATATTATTTATACCGCTCCACGCTTTACGGTAAATGGAGGAGTAGAAACGCCAGCTTACGTAACCGTTATTCATAATGGCGTAGTGGTGCAGAATCACACAAAGATTCAAGGAGTTACCAATTATATCGGACAGCCAACCAACCCTGTTCACGGTGCTGGCCCAATCACCTTACAAGATCACGGCAATGCGGTAAGTTTCCGTAATATTTGGATTCGTGAAATGTAAGAAAAAGCATATCACTTGTATCTAAGTTAAAGACAAGGTTTATTAGGAATGATTTTTTACCTTTGTGTAAAGAATCATTCCTTTTTTGCTTAGTAAG
>JBMLRK010000389.1:0-17174 GCA_049241065.1 Spirosomataceae bacterium | reverse complement strand
TCAGATGAAATCAATTATTAGCTGGACACTCCGAAACATTCCAAGAAAGTATCTTCAATTGGTAAGTCATTTTGCCATGAAATTTTACTCTTTATTTCTACATGGCGATAAAGTCGAATGTCCTGTTTGTAAGTCAAAGTTCTCTCACTTTGTTCCGTATGGTCGCTTAGAACCAAGAGATAACGCACTTTGTCCAAGTTGCTTGGCTCTTGAGCGTCACCGTTTAATGTACCTTTATTTACAACAACGCACTAACTTCTTTAAGGATAATCTAAAAGTATTGCATGTAGCACCTGAATATTGTTTCATTGATCGTTTCGAAAAAATGAAAAATTTAGACTACATCACGGCAGATATTGAGTCTCCATTGGCAAAGGTAAAAATGGATTTGCACCATATTCCTTTTGAAGATAATACGTTTGATGTTGTTTTCTGTAATCACGTATTAGAACACGTGGACGATGATGTCCATTGCATGGCAGAAATGCGTAGGGTATTAAAACCAACAGGTTGGGCGATTATGCAATCGCCACAAGACTGGGCTTTGGCAACTACTTTTGAAGATAAAACGATTACTGACCCGAAAGAAAGAGAACGTCTATTTAAGCAAGACGACCATTTCCGTATTTTTGGTAGAGACTATAACAAACGCTTAGAGCAAGGTGGTTGGACAGTAAAAGAAGACCGCTTTGTTATGGAAATGCCCGTACAAGAAGCAAACCGTTTCGCCTTGCCAAAAGACGAAATTATTTACTTGTGTACAAAATAGTTTTGAGAGTTTACTGACTGCAATCGCAGACTTAACCATATTTACCAATGCGTTACACTTCCATCAACAATCAATTATTTATAGAAAATAGAGCAAAATTATCTGCTCTGATGAATGAAAAATCGCTTGCGATTTTCAATTCTAACGACCCAATGCCAACCAATGCAGATGGAACGATGGGGTTCAGACAAAACTCTGATTTGTTTTATTTGACAGGTATCGACCAAGAGGAAACGATTTTAGTCTTGTTCCCAGATTGTCCAGATTCGAAATTAAGAGAAGTCCTTTTTATCAAAGAAACGTCTGAGCATATTGCCATTTGGGAAGGTTACAAATACACGAAAGAACACGCCAGAGCATGTTCGGGTATTCAGACAGTTTATTGGACGCACCAATTTGAAAGCATACTTGGTATGATTGCTTTTGAAGCCAACAGTATCTATCTGAACACAAACGAACACAGCAGAAATAGCTCTACTGTTCAAACAAGAGATGCTCGTTGTATTGCTCAAATTAAAGAACAGTACCCTTTGCATACCCTTCAACGTGTCGCACCGCTTATGCACCATTTACGTGCTACAAAAAGTAGCTACGAAGTTGAGCAATTACAAGAGGCTATTCGTATTACCGAGTTGGGTTTCAGAAGATTACTTTCGTTTGTAAAACCAGGTGTAACCGAGTATGAAATTGAAGCAGAATTAATCCATGAGTTTGTAAGGAATCGTTCTCGTGGTTTTGCATACACGCCCATTATTGCCTCTGGAGCAAATGCTTGCGTATTGCATTACATCGAAAACAAAAATGTATGTCAAGACGGCGAGTTAATTTTGTTAGATGTTGCGGCAGAATATGCCAATTACAATGCCGATTTAACCAGAACAATTCCTGTAAATGGACGTTATACTACTCGTCAACGCCAAGTATATGATGCAGTGCAACGAGTGTTCAACTTTGCAAAAAGCATCCTAAAACCAGGTATCTTTTGGAACGAATATCAAAAAGAAGTTGAAAAATACATGGAATCTGAGTTGATTGGATTAGGTTTATTAGACGCAACAGATGTAAAAAATCAAAACCCAGACTCTCCTCTTTTACGCAAGTATTTCATGCACGGGACTTCGCACCATTTAGGGCTAGATGTACACGATGTTGGAAATCGCTACCGTAAATTTGAAGCAGGAATGGTATTCACAATTGAACCAGGAATTTATATCCGAGAAGAAGGACTAGGTATTCGTCTTGAAAATAATATTGTATTAACAGAAAATGGAAATCGTGATTTAATGGCTAGTATTCCGATGGATGCCGAAGAAATTGAATCACTGATGAATCAATAACAAACGCATGAGAACATAAGTCTTTTTAAAAATCGAACTATTCTTGTGTTCTCATATTTCACCATTGATCTAATCATTTAAAAAGAAAAACCGCTAGATATATACAATAGCTTATTTAAATACGACTAATTTTTTTATCTTGCCATTGAAAAGTGAATTACAGAGATTCATTAGCGGATAAAGTTTCTTATTTATCTCTAAAAAAATCTTAAATTGCGTTAACTTAACACTAGATAGAACAGCCATCAACTCTCCGATTGAAGAATTATACTGTCGTTATGATTACTGATTCTATCACAACTCAGTAATTCATACTAGTTATTTTAAAAGAGTACTTGTTAAATTGAATATCAAACAACACGATTTGACTATTTTTTAATAAGAAAAGTAGAGCATAAATTTCACAACCATCAAGTGAAACGAATAAAGTAAAATTTGTATAGAGAACTTGTATTTCTTTGGCTTTAACGAACGGTCGGTATTACGATAATAATGTTTCTTTCCAAGCGTATTAAATCAACAGTTTCTACTTTTACTCTAAACAATATAGCAATAAAATTTGCAAGCCACTTAGTTAAGTTGTCTTGCTCATAATTGGGTTCATAAAGTGAAATAATGGGTTATTATATCTTGTAAAAATCACATTTGTAGCCTACAAGAAGACATTTATCAGAGTTCAAATGAAAGTATTATACGATCATCAAGCATTTACGGGTTCACGATTCGGCGGAGTTGCTAGGTATTTCCATGATTTAATGGAGGCCTTAGCTGCTATGGATGTAGATGTAAATTTAGCGTTAAAGTTTTCTAACAATGAATACTTAAAAGAAAGCAGCTTGACAAAACCTTGGACTTATAATTACTTTCTTGGGTTTATGCCTACGAGTATGCTTGTTTCTCAAATTAACCGCTTTGCTAGTATTTTAGCGTTGAAAAAACAAGATTTTGATATTTTTCATCCCACTTTTTTTCACCCCTACTTTTTAGACCATCTCCAAGACAAACCATTTGTACTGACTTATCACGATTTAATTAAGGAAAAATTAAATTTAAGTCACTTAGATAATGGAACGCTTGAAACCAAACAACTTCTTTTAAATAAAGCGAGTAAAGTAATTGCCATATCAGAAAATACCAAAACGGATATTTTAAGCTATTTTGATATAAATCCAGATAAAATAACGGTGGTTTACCATTCATCGACTTTTAATTCGATGGAAACACATATTGATAACAGCTTAAAACTACCAGAGGAATATTTACTTTATGTTGGTACGAGAAATTACTACAAAAATTTTGACAACCTAATTGCTTCACTTATTCCTATTTTTAAGAAAAAGCCTTCGCTCAAACTTATTTGTGCAGGTGGTGGTAATTTCAACGAATTAGAAACACAAAAGTTAAAGGAAATAGGCTTATACGATCGCATTATCCAGATGGGATTCAGCACAGACAATACCTTGTATCATCTGTATAAAAATGCTGTTGCCTTCATATATCCCTCTTTATACGAAGGATTCGGTATTCCGATTTTAGAAGCATTCGCTTGCGGCTGCCCTGTCATTTTAAGTAATACCTCTTGTTTTCCAGAAGTAGCTCAGGATGCAGGAATGTACTTTAATCCAACTGATGCAACAGAAATGTCTCAAGTTATTGAACAAGTAATTTCAGACAAAGCACTTCAAGAAAAGCTTAGAGCAAATGGATTCAAAAGGCAAGCAGATTTTTCGCCAGAAAAAACAGCTCAAAAAACCTTAGACGTATATAATAGTATTCGTTAAAAATTAGCCATTGACACGCTAAAAATACCTGTAAAAAGAGTAGAAACAGCCTCATAAACAGACTTATTCGTCCTAAATACAAAGCTATATATCCATAAACAAACTAAATAAAATACTATTTAACTCCATAATCTACCGTAATATAGGCTTCTTTAAAAATTACGAAATGAGCGAATTGCAGTCTAATCCAGTAGGCTAATAAGTAGCTATTATAAAAAAATCTATTTTTATACACCTGATAATCAGCTTTTTTCAAAAAACTTCACCTAGGTTACTTAGCACTTCCAAGTAATTTCCTTACCTTTGTATCCCGTAACCATAGTTTTATAAATTCTCAAATTTATTCTTCTCTTGAGGTTTTATAGAGCGTCCATGAGCATTCGTTCATCGGAATATTCACAATTCAATCTTATATTACAATGTCAGGTAAAGGGCAACCTAAAACCGCAAAATACATTTTCGTTACGGGCGGTGTGACTTCATCATTGGGCAAAGGTATCGTTGCCTCTTCATTAGCAAAATTACTTCAGGCCAGAGGGCTTTCGGTAACGATTCAAAAATTTGACCCCTATATCAATATTGATCCAGGAACATTGAACCCTTACGAACATGGCGAATGTTATGTAACAAACGATGGAGCGGAAACAGACTTAGATTTAGGTCACTATGAGCGTTTCTTAGGCGTACCAACGTCTCAAGCAAATAACATTACTACGGGTAGAATCTACAACAACGTAATTACCAAAGAACGCCGTGGCGATTATTTGGGAAAAACGGTACAGGTAGTTCCACATATCACAGACGAAATCAAAAGAAGTATTTTGTTATTGGGTGAAACAGGAGAATATGACATCGTAATGACCGAAATCGGTGGTTGCGTTGGTGATATTGAATCACTTCCGTTCATTGAGGCTGCTCGTCAGTTGAAATGGGATTTAGGTGACAGCAACACCCTATTTATTCACCTTACCCTGATTCCATATTTGGCATCAGCAGGCGAATTAAAAACAAAACCTACACAACACTCTGTTCGCCAATTATCACAATTGGGTATTCAGCCAGACATTATTGTTTGTAGAACGGAACACAGTATTCCACAAGAAATGCGTCGTAAAATTGCCCTATTTTGCAACGTATCTTCCAACGATGTTATTGAATCAAAAGATGCTGAAACAATCTATGACGTGCCTTTATTGATGCGTAAAGAAAAATTAGATCAGCGTGCTTTATACAAACTAGATATTTATAACGACCGTGATGCTGACCTAGAGCAGTGGAAAGGTTTCTTAGGCCGTCTTAAAAACCCTACTGAACAAATTACGGTGGGTCTTGTTGGAAAGTATGTAGAGTTAAAAGATTCATACAAGTCAATTGTAGAATCTTTTATCCATGCAGGTGCAGTGAACGAAACAAAAGTAAACCTTAGATGGATTGCTTCTGAAACGCTTACTGACAGCGACTACCAACATAAACTAGACGGATTAGACGGTATTTTGGTTGCTCCAGGTTTTGGAGAAAGAGGAATCGAAGGAAAAATCAATGCAGTAAAGTATGCTCGTGAAAACAAAATTCCATTCTTCGGAATCTGTTTGGGTATGCAAAGTGCCGTGATTGAATTTGCTCGTAATGTTTTAGGACTGGAAGATGCTCACTCTTCGGAAATGAATCCAGATACGCAAAATCCAATCATTGACTTAATGGCAGACCAAAAAGACATTACCAACAAAGGGGGAACAATGCGTTTGGGTGCTTATGCTTGTAAATTGGAAAAAGGCTCGTTGATTCACCAAATTTATGGTAAAATCAATATCCAAGAAAGACACCGTCACCGTTATGAATTTAACAACTCTTACTTGGAAAGAATGCAAGCTGCTGGTATGATTGCAACAGGTATCAATCCTGACACAGGTTTGGTTGAAGCCGTTGAAATCAAAGACCATCCATTCTTCGTGGGAGTTCAGTTTCACCCAGAATACAAATCAACGGTAGCGAATCCTGCTCCATTGTTTGTTCATTTTGTGCGTGCAGCGCTTAAAAACTCAATTCCATTGATGAAAGGTACTTCTAAATAACCTTTTGTCACAAAAATACCATTCCTAAAAAAGGATTTTGTAATTTTGCACCACCAATATTTTTTGGTGGTGCTTTTTAATTAAACTCGAAAAAAATCAATCGAGGTTTTAAATTTTAAAAAATAAATGGATAAGAATCAGGTTACGGGGATCTTTTTAATCCTAGCTATGCTAATGGGTTATCAATATTTTTTCGCCCCAAAAGATGAACCAACAAAACCCTCAACCACTACAACGAAGGTTAAAGCAGCATCAAGCCCTGCTGCAACAGTGACTGTTACTGACACAAATGCCTTGAAAGCTGCCGCTGGAGATTTTTCTAAAGCTGCTGTAGGTACTACTCAGGAACTTGTTCTTGAAAACAAAGACATCAAAGTAACTTTCTCTACTCAAGGTGGAAAAGTGAAACAAGTGTTACTTAAAAATTACAAAACATACAATTCGTTTGTAGCTAAGAAAAATGATCCTCTAGTAATTTTCGACGATTCGTTCGATAAAGTAGAATTTAATTTACCAACTACTAAAGGAAATGTTGATATTAATAAACTTTATTTTAGTACTTCTTCTAAAGGAGGCGTAGTGGCTACTGGTCAGAAAGGACAAGTTAGTTTTACCCTTCAATTAGGAGCGGGTCAAACGATTCAGCAAACTTATACCTTAGCTGACGAAGGTTTTATTGTTGACCAAGACGTTAAAATTACGGGCTTAGATGGTTTCTTGAAAAATGAAGCTGTTACGATGAACTGGGTAGAGAATGTTCATCCAACAGAAAAAGATTTGAACGAAAACCGTAAAGCTACGGTCAACTATTTATACAACGAACACGACGATTTTGACCAATTGTCTGAAAACCCTACTGGTGCAAACGATGCGACTTTAACAGAGCCGTTGAAATGGGTTTCGTTTAAGAAAAAATATTTCTTAACTGGTTTCATTACTAAAAATCAACCGATTGAAAAAGCTCAAGTATTTGCTACACCCAATGTAGAAGATACTGTAAATATCAAAACGCTTCGTGCAGACATGGTGTTGCCTTTGGCTGATTTGAAAGTTGGAAAAGGAAATTATCAGTGGTTCTTCGGGCCAAATGATTATAACCTTATTAAAGATGTAGCGCCAGGTTTTGGGAAGAACGTAAAATTGAGTTATGACATTTTCTTACCAATTACTCGTTATGTGTTTGTTCCTTTATTCAATGTCTTGGAAACGATTTTCAGTAACTATGGTCTATTGATTATTGCATTGGTATTAATTATCAAATTTGCTCTTCTTCCGTTGACCTACAAGTCGTATGTGAGCATGGCAAAAATGCGAATTTTACAGCCAGAATTAAATGCTATCAAGGAAAAAGTAGGCGATGATGCAGCGAAGCAACAACAAGCTCAAATGAAATTGTATGGCGAAGTTGGCGTAAGTCCAATGAGTGGTTGCGTACCTGTATTGGCTACCATGCCGATTTTGATGGCGGTGTTTATGTTATTCCCTAACTTAATTAACCTTCGTCAAAAACCTTTCTTATGGGCAAATGACTTATCAACGTTTGACTCGGTATTAAATTTACCTTTCAGTATTCCAATGTACGGAAACCACGTAAGTTTATTTACCTTGTTGATGACGCTTTCAAGTTTGGCTTATGGGTATTATAACAACTTAAATACGCCAGACCAAACAGGACAACCAATTGATATGAAGAAAATGGCTTATGTAACGCCAGTTATCTTTATGTTTGTGATGAACTCACTTCCAGCAGGTATGAGTTTCTACTATTTCATCTCAAATATTGTAACGGTTTTACAACAAATCGGTATTCGTAAATTTGTGGATGAAGATAAAATCAAATCGATTTTGGAAGAAAACCGTAAGAAAATTGCAGCAGGTGGTGGCCCTAAAAAATCTCGTTTCTCAGAATATCTTCAAAAGCAAATGAAAGCGGCTGAAGAAGCTCAGAAACAAGCACCTCAAGCAAAGAAGAAGAAATAATTAAGTAGTGATGTAAAATTATGAATTTTGAATGTTGGATTTAATGTACTAGCTATTAGTCATTTACAACAAAGAAAGTTTTAACTAATTTTGCAAGATTACATACTTATGCAATTATAATATCAAAAAAGGAGAGCCGATAACGACTCTCCTTTTTTGATGTTCTATGAATACACAAAGTAAATTATTCTATAAAATGCCCACAAAATTGAGCCTGATTATCTAATATCTTCCCTCCTTTTCTGAACCCTAAACCACAAGCTTCTCCTGCAAAAAAGACACCTGCCTGATAATAACTGCCCAATTCGTCTTGTAAAAAAGGAACATACTCCTGATACACTTTGCGTTGTTCGGCATATTCCCCCTCTTTCGCTTCATGGGTTTCGCCTGTCGCATCAAGGATTTTGACATTTGCTCCTTCCCTACCGAACAATACTTTTTCGACGCATTGTGTATCCAAAAGCGGTTTATCATCACAAGCCAATAAAAGAGGATGATTCGGGAATAAATCCCATAATACCTTCAAAATTGCTTTACTCTGAAAGAGGATTACGTAAGCAGGATTCAACACAATGGTTTTATCAGAGCATACTAAATTGGTTAAAATGCTCGTTAATTGCGGCTCATCCCAAGCGATATATTCCCACGGAACGAGCTTAAACCAGAAATCAAATCGGGTATAAGTACCGTCTTCATTCACTTTAAATATGCCTTCTTTCGCAGAAAAAACAACTTTTTCGATGTGCTGAAAATCTACCTCAAAACCCGCATCGCTTGCGGCTTCGCTCAGAATCGCCATGTTGGTATCGTCCTCTGGATAACCTTCTAAGGTAGAGACTAATAAGCATCGCTCTTTCTCAGGGTTCAATTCAGCTAACTGGTTAAATTGTTCAACCAACGATTCGTACAGCGTATTAAACTGTTTGGTTTCTTCTAATCCATTCGCTTTGAGCATCGCCCACTGCATAATTGCCGTTTCTGGAATACAAGTTGCCGTGTCTGCATTAAACTCAATCAATTTGATGGGTTGACCAGCAAGCCCGCCAGCCAAATCAAAGCGACCATATAAATGCCAATGATTGTCATTTTCCCATGAATATTCGATGAGAGGTATCAACGATTCGGGAATACCGAGCAATGCGTAGGATTCCGTATCAATCACATACTGACCTGCTTGAACAAACATATCGTATAATTCATTCACTGCCTCATAGTACGCCTCAGCCTCTTCTTCCGAAACCTTCACCATTTCGTTGAGAACATAAGGTAATTTCCCCTCTCCCAACATCCAATTCCAATCGGTTTGGCTGAGTGATTTAAGGGCATCTATATCAAGTTTCTTCGAATTTATCATTAATTACAAAGGTTAAGAATGAAACGAGCTATGTGAAGAACTATGGAAAAATCCGCTATGCCCTCCGCTTGGATGACTTGAGATTGTCCGAGAAGAATTCACATGTTCGGTTGTAGTAGCTCTTGAACGATAGGCACTTGACCCTGTGTAAAAACGAGTTAAACCAGAACGGTAGTGACTTCTTGAAGAACGATTACGGGAAGTGTCTCGGCGAGATTCTTGCGTGTAATTATTATCTTGACTGGCATAATCACGTTCTGAGATAAACGAATTATAATTCGATTTACCCATTTTTCCCAGAAAATAGCCTAATCCTCCATAAAGCAATACATTCTCTAAGGAGTTATTTTTCCCGACTTCCGAGTAATGGTTGGCAATATGTTTATCAATCAGATTGGAAGCCTGAGTGGTCGATAGTTTTTGTGTAGTGCCATTCAAGTACGTAATGATAGCCCCACTACTATCTGCACTAACATTCTGTTCTTTCGTAATTTTAAAAACACCTTTCTCTGTTTCTTTAATGTACGATAACACACCTGTCGAATAAGATTCAACGGTCTCATAATCATCATAGCTTTCAGATGAATTATTCGAATTACAACTCTGTGTAAATGTGCCTAAGCCAAGTAACGCAAGCGAAATACCGCTACTAATGGAAATATCCTTCACTTGTTTAATAAAGGGCTTTTGTAAATTTGCTTTCATAAATAAGTTTTTTTCTTCAAATTTAAGGCTAGTCAACCTGTTTTTTCCTCTTTTAGGAAGAACGGTCTTAAAAAACAAGGAAAGGAAATTTGAGGAGTTATTTTACGAAATTCGAAGCATTTCAATGTGTTCAATACCGTCTTCGAGATAAACCTCTCCACTTTGTTCAAACCCAAAAGAGCCATAAAAGTTTTTAAGATAGAGCTGAGCTCCAATCCGAATATTTCCTCCGCCAAACAGTTCTTCTAACAAGGTGATAGAGGAAGTCATTAACTCACGTCCAATTCCATGTTTACGAACCGATTGAGAGGTAACCACTCGCCCAATAGATGCTTCCTCATAAGACACGCCAGGCGGTACAAGGCGTGTATAGGCAACAATCTGTTGACTAGCTGTATCAAAACCCATGTAATGATACGATGCCAAATCTTTGCCGTCCATATCTTGGAAGGGGCAATTTTGCTCGACTACAAAAACCTCCGAACGCAATTGTAAAATTTGATACAATTCCGTAGTCGTAAGATGTTTAAAATGCTTGAGATACCAGTTGATGTTCATATAGATTAAGGTTATTAGGTAAATTTCTATAAAGTTAAACACTTCAACTAAAGAACAAGTACTTATCTTTGTAAAAATCCTTTCTCAAAAAAGGACAACCCGATTTTGGGTGAATGCTTTAGACTCATTATCCTTAGCATTGCCTATTCAAATTCAGCTTTCCACTCCGTAATTAGACATTTTACACGTACATTGCTATGAGGCACTTACTCACTTGGATTTTCATCAGTCTTCTTGCTTGCCATTTAAGCATCGGTCAGACACCCGACTATGAATTACAATATAAAAAAGCATTACAAACTTTCAAAAAAAATGACTTTGAAAAAGCCCGTTTGGAGTTTAATCAGGTAGCTATTGCCCGAATTGAACATCAATATACCCCTTATGCCTACTATTTTAGTGCATTGTCGTCTTTTAATCTCAATAAGTACGTAGAAACTAGAAATACCTTGAGAGTACTTCTAAATCGTTTTACTACTTGGGATAAACGAGATGATGCAATCCTCCTCCTCACTCAAAGTTACTTTGAAGAAAATGACTAAATAGGCGGCATCACTGCTGCCAAATGGACTAGCAAAGCAACCGCCCAAGAGGAGATGCAAAACATGAAGGCTTATTATATCCGTAAATTAATGGATGTAAAAATATTGAAAGATTTAAATACAAAGTTTCCAGATGATCCTTTAGTGATAAAGCAATACAAAGATGTAATGTCTGCCAAAATAGCCCCTTCTTCTGCTACTGCTCAAGATAAAAATAAGGATTATTTTAATTTTGGAGTCCTTTTGCCCTTTAATACCAATGGAGGAAAAGCCAAACGCTCTAATTATGCCCTAGATATGTATCAGGGAATGCGATTTGCCAAAACACAGCTTCAAAAAGAGGGAATTAATGTAAATTTTATGGCTTATGATGTCGCCAATGATGCGGACTACATGATTGAATTACTAAACAATAAGCCATTTAGAAGTATTGATTTATTATTCGGCCCTTTATTTTCAGAAACAAATAAGCTGGCTCTTACTTATTGCCAAGAAAATCAGATTCCGCTAATAAACCCCATGTCGAATAACAAACGATTAACGGAAAACTACAAATTAGCATTTTTAGCAGAACCTTCGTCGGTCATGCAAGCAAAAAAAGCAGCCAATTTTGTTAGTTATCAAGGATTTAGTGGACGTACCGTCGCCATCTACTATACAGAAACAGCCAATGATTCTGCCATGGCTTATGCCTACCGTGATGAAATGGAAAACAGGGGATATAGCGTAAGTATTTTTGAAAAAATGCGTACCAAAGTCGATTACCTACTTGCTAAAAATCCGACGAACCAATTGAGTCATATTTTTTTAGCAACTTCTGATAAAAAAGCGGGTTTAGCAATGCTTGCTCTCTTAGACAAATTAACAACAGCGATACCACTCATCACGACGGAAGAGTCTTTTTCGAGTGCTAGTTTAAGTTCTGCTTCGCTCGAAGGAAAAGAAATCTACTGTGTTTCACCCGAATATATGGATGTAAACAAACCAGAGACCGACCGATTCCGTAAAGATTACTTGAGTAAAGCTGGTATTTTACCTTCTTATTATGTCTTACTTGGCTATGACCTCGGACTATTTTGGGGCAGACTTTATGGAAAATATGGCTATAATGTCCGCAAAGGCTTAGACGATGATGAGGCTTATAAAGGAGAATACACGTTATCTGGCTTTGATTATCGCAATTCACAGGATAATCAAATCTGTCCTATTACCGCATTACGTAATTATAAATTTGTATTAGTAAAATAAGCTTCTGTCAACAGACGCTTGCAATTGAACATGACAACACAAACTTCAGAACAACTTTTCCAAAGAGCTAAAGATTTTATTCCGGGTGGAGTAAACTCACCTGTTAGAGCTTTTCGTGCAGTAGGAGGAAATCCAATTTTTATTAAATCGGCTAAAGGTGCTTATTTATACGATGAAGATGGCAATTCTTATATTGAATTAATCAACTCTTGGGGGCCAATGATTTTAGGTCACGCTCACGAATTGGTCGAAAAAGCCGTTGCAGATGCGATTCAATCAGGTTTTTCGTTCGGAGCGCCTACTCGTAGAGAAGTAGAAATGGCAGAGCTTATCGTTTCAATGGTTCCTTCAGTTGAACGAGTAAGAATGGTAAACTCAGGTACAGAAGCAACGATGTCGGCTGTTCGTGTGGCTCGTGGTTATACAGGCAAAGACAAAATTATCAAGTTTGAAGGAAACTACCACGGACATGGCGATTCGTTCTTAATTGCTGCTGGTTCAGGGGTTATGACTTTTGGTAGTCCAGACTCACCAGGGGTAACCAAAGGCGTTGCAAACGATACCTTAACAGCACCCTACAACGATTTAGCGGCTGTGCAAACTCTTGTTGATGCCAACCGTGGCAATGTGGCTTGTATCATTCTTGAACCTGTGGTAGGTAACATGGGCTTAGTAAAACCCGTAGCAGGATTTTTAGAAGGCTTACGTGCTATTTGTGACAAAGAGGGAATTGTCTTGATTTTTGATGAAGTAATGACGGGCTTCCGTTTGGCAAAAGGCGGCTTCCAAGAACGTTGTGGCGTTACGCCAGATATGACCACTATGGGTAAAATCATTGGTGGTGGAATGCCTGTTGGTGCTTATGGTGGAAAGAAAGAAATCATGGATTGCGTTTCTCCAGCAGGTCCCGTTTATCAAGCAGGTACTTTATCTGGAAATCCCATTGCAATGGCAGCTGGAATGGCAATGCTAACGCACCTAAACGAGAACCCTTCTGTATATACGCACTTAGACAAAGTTGGCGAAACAATTACGCAGGGAATGAAAGCAAACATGGAAAAATTAGGCTTAAATTATACGCTAAACCACGTTGGTTCGATGTTTACGCTGTTTTTTACCGAGAATGCGGTCAATAATTTTGAAGACGCTAAAACATCCAATACCGAATTATTTGGTAAATATTTTCAAGCAATGCTAAAAAGAGGTATCTACCTTGCTCCTTCGCAGTACGAGGCAATGTTCCTTTCTACCGCCTTAACAGACGAACATATTCAGTTGATTTTAGAGGCTAATTACGAAAGCTTGAAAGAAATTATTGCTTAATTATGAGAGCTTATTCTATTATAATTCCTGTCTATAATCGACCTGATGAGCTGGAAGAATTATTGGCGTGTTTGGTAACACAAACCTACCGTAATTTTGAGGTAGTCATCATTGAAGATGGTTCGGTAACGAAGTGTGATAAGGTAGTCGATGCGTTTAAAGGACGTTTAGATATTCATTATTTTTATCAAGAAAATACAGGACAAGGTTTCGCTCGTAATGCTGGATTTGAGAAAGCGACAGGCGATTATTTCATCGTCCTTGATTCGGATGCCCTGATTGAAAATAATTATCTTGAGCTTGTTGAAAAACAATTAAACACCGACTTCTTAGATTTATATGGAGGCCCAGACAGAGACCATCCGAACTTTTCGCCCATTCAAAAGGCAATCAGCTACTCGATGACTTCTTTGTTTACAACAGGAGGAATCAGAGGAAGTAAAAAGAACTTAGGGGGAACATTTCACCCACGTTCTTTTAATATGGGACTTTCGAGAGAAGTTTGGAAAAAGACAAAAGGCTTTATCATTACCCGAATGGGCGAAGATATTGAGTTTAGTATTCGAGCTATTTCTTTAGGTTTCAAATCTGGACTCATACCAGAAGCCTTTATTTACCACAAACGCAGAACTAGCTTTAGTCAGTTTTATAAGCAGTTACGTTTTTTCGGTAAGGCTCGTATTAATATCAGCCGTTTTTTCCCGAAAGAATTAAAACTGGTACATACCTTTCCAATGGTATTTACTTTAGCTTGTCTTTCTATTCCGTTGTGTTTTTTAATTAACGAGACACTTTTTCTACTAGCAATCAGCATGTTAGGACTTTATATCCTCTTGAATTTTGTAGATTCTAGCATTAAAAACAAAAGTGTTTACGTAGGCTTACTGAGTATCGTAGCAGTTTTTGTACAGTTAATTGGCTATGGAATTGGTTTTATGAGCGAAGGATGGAAAAAGCTTTTTGAGGAAAAAGGCTTTAAACAAACGGGAGAAAAAATAGAATACCCTTCTTAAACAAAAAAGCCAAGTCCGATGAACGACTTGGCTTTTTTATTACATATATTTTGCAGGAGTCAAATGATTTTTTACATAATCCTCAACGCCTTCTTCCAACGTAGTGAAAGGTCTGTCGTAACCGATTGACTTTAATTTAGACATATTCGCTTCGGTAAAGTACTGATACTTATCACGAATATCTTCTGGCGTATCAATGAACGAGATATTTTCGTCAACGCCTAATGCTTTGAACGTATTTTTAACTAAATCCAAGAACGTACGAGCTTTGCCAGAACCAAGGTTATAAATACCCGAATTACGACGATGGTGCATCAAGAAGGTACATACTTCCACCACATCTTTTACGTAAACGAAATCACGCATCTGTTCGCCATCCTTAAATTCAGGATTATGCGAGCGGAACAATTTCATGCCACCTGTTGCTTTAATTTGGTTGAATGTATGCCAAATTACAGATGCCATACGGCCTTTGTGGAATTCGTTAGGGCCATAAACATTAAAGAACTTCAAACCAGCCCAGAAGAATGGTTTTTCTTCTTGCTGTAAAGCCCAAATATCGAAATCGTTCTTAGAATCCCCATAAGGATTAAGCGGTTTCAATTGAGAAATTAACGATTCGTTATCATCATAGCCCAATTCACCCAAGCCATACGTAGCTGCCGAAGAAGCATACACCAATGGAATTTGGTAATCATGGCATTTTTTCCAAATCTTCTTTGAGTAATTCAAATTCAATTTGTTAAAAATATCAACGTTAAATTCTGTTGTATCTGTTCTGGCTCCAATATGGAAACAGAATTCAACTTCTTGGTAGTTATCGTCCAACCACTCAAAAAAGTGTTCACGGTCAACTCGCTCTTGAATGCGTTTGCCTTCAAGATTCTTGTTTTTTTGCTCGTCAGAAAAATCATCAACAGCAATGATATAGTTGAAATTGTCTTGATTTAATCGTTGAATCAAACAACTTCCGATAAACCCTGCGGCACCTGTAACAATTATCATATTCCTAGACTAAGTGAGTGGTATTATGGGTGTGCTTTAGAAATAGCAGCAAAATCTTAAATAAGGTCAAGTTTCACTAAATAATGATTATTTACGATGTTCTTTTCAAAAGAATTAGGGAATTGTAAAGAAATTATAAACAATGGGCAAAACTACTCAAACGTTTGCTCAAAACCAATACACTTAACATTGAAAAAATATAAATTTTCCAAGTCGATACAATAATTAAAAACTACTAAAAAGCCGTATTTAGCTGATAGCCAAACACAAAGCATCAAAAACACTTTCTTGAAATTGAATTAAATATAGAGGACTCTAATTTTTTATCCAAAATAATTCCTGTGACTATTTTTATGATAAACAGCGAAATCATGTAAAAAAGGTATAATATTTCAGAAAACAAAGTAACTTTGTAGCCCAATAACAAGAGTGATTTGCTACGTTTTCCCAAAGAACTCTTTACAGCTATTTCGCTGGCATAACCGTGTAGTTGAATAGGCTGAAAATTTGATTTCAGCACTATTGACGAATAAATCAACTGAAAACAAATGGTACATGTAGTTCGTAAAGAACATTTTAATGCAGCTCACCGCCTGTATAATCCAAACTGGACTGAGGAGAAAAATCGTGAGGTGTTTGGTCCTTGTGCAAATGTCAATTGGCACGGACATAATTTTGAATTAATCGTTACGGTAAAAGGTATTCCAGACCCAGATACAGGCTTTGTCATTGACATGAAAGTGATGAGCCAAGTAATTAACGACGAAATTATTCAGAAAGTAGATCATAAAAATTTGAACTTAGACGTTGATTTCATGCAAGGAAAAATGGCTAGTTGTGAAATTTTTGTCATAGAAATCTGGAAATTATTAGCTCCAAAATTGAATGCGGTCATTCCTAACGGGCATTTATATTGCCTTGAGTTAATTGAAACTCCAAAGAATTCCGTAAAATATTACGGTGAATAAAATACCCACAAGAAGCCCATCTGAATTTGTCGATGGGCTTTTTTTAAACCACTTTCTCGAAGATTCATCTATCAGCTAAGCTCATGAAACGCCTATACCAAAAACGTTTGACACACACAGATATGAGATTGGGCGTTCCAACTGATACCTTTTAAAAATAACTGAACATTACAATCAGATGAAATACTATATCATTGCAGGAGAACGCTCTGGCGACCTACACGGCTCAAACTTAATCAAGGCAATCAAAGAACAAGATTCCGAAGCAGTGATTCGTGCTTGGGGTGGCGATATGATGCAAGAAGCAGGTGCAGACTTGGTGAAGCATTATCGGGACATTGCTTTTATGGGATTGGGAGAAGTAATCAAAAACTTACCAACCATTCTGGGTTTACTTTCTTTTTGTAAAAAAGACATTCTTTCCTTTCAACCTGATACCGTCATTTTGATTGACTACGCTGGTTTTAATATGAAGATTGCCAAATTTGCCAAAAAGAATGCGATCAAAACGTTCTACTA